>DATFJZ010000118.1:0-4159 GCA_035268945.1 Desulfobacteraceae bacterium
CTGGTCCTCAAACAGCTTGATTTTCTTAACGCATGGCAGGGCAAAAAGCCTGATCTCCTTTGGTTCTCAATGTTCCTGACCGACCAACCGTTGAGGGCTCTTAATCGGTTATCTCAGAAAAAACTGGATCATCGAGTGTTATGAATTAGCAGAACTGACTTTATGAATCAATTTTAATTTAATGTTAACCGGAGGTATTATGTGTAGAAGAATTACAATTCTTGTTGCGGCAGTTATGATGATGATCCCTGTATTGGGATTTGCGGGAGATAAAAAGGTGGATCTTTTGTATGTTGAATGGGCAGAAACAGTTGCCAGTACAAATGTTATAAAAACTGTTCTGGAAAATCAGGGCTATGATGTTGAAATTACGCCTGTCAGTGCTGCAGTTATGTGGACAGGTGTTGCATTAGGTGATTCAGACGGTTTTACAGGAGCGTGGCTGCCTGTAACACACGGAGATTATTTTGATAATTTTAAAGGAAAGGTTGATCTTCTGGGGAAAAATCTTAAAGGGGCTAAAATAGGTCTTGCAGTTCCTCAATACATGGATATTGATTCTATTAAAGATCTGAAGACTAATCCGGATGCGGTGAATAATAAAATAATAGGTATAGATCCGGGTGCAGGAATAATGGGTAAGACAGAAAAGGCTCTTGAAGAATACAAACTTGATGACATAGAGCTTGTTGTGTCAAGCGGCGCTATGATGACAGCAGATTTGAAAAACAAATATGAAGACAAAGAGCCTGTAGTCGTTACGGCATGGACTCCTCACTGGATGTTCAGCAGATGGGATCTTAAATACCTTGAAGATCCGAAAAAAGTTTACGGAGAAACTGAATATATCGGAACAGTTGCAAGAAAAGGGCTTAAAAAAGAGAAGCCGGAAGTTTACAATCTTCTTGATAATTTTAACTGGACCCTTGAAGAATGTCAGCAGGTAATGCTCTGGTCAAGGGAAAATAGCCCTGAAACTGCTGCAGCAAAATGGGTAAAAGAAAACCCTGAAAGAGTTAAGTCCTGGGTTAACTAGTTTATTCAAATTCACCAAACTGTTAATGAACAGAACCAGATGCGGGAAAACCGCACATCCGGTTTGATGCGGGGGGCGCTGGGTAACCGGCGTTCCTACCGTGAGATTTTTTTATCCATTGAAGTCTCCTTTGCGTGAGCAGAGGTTGATCAAACGGGCAGCATCCGCCTCCCGTTCAAAGTGCATGACACCTGAACAGCCCCTTTCGGGTAGCCGGGGGCTTTGCTCCGCCAGCCCCCACAACACCCTGCATGCGTTGCGACATGAAGTCGCTGATTATATTGCTGATCTTTGAATCAGCCGGCTGTATCGACAGGGTCAGCAACTGAAATGTAGCGTCGTCGGTGTAGAGGGCAGGCCTAAGTCATTCATAAATTGGCAATATCGTGAAACGAGGAACCCCCGTATCTCTGCCTGAATCAATCCAGGCAGGTGAAACCACAAGGCACCCTGTTGGAGGTGCAGAAGTAAAGGGATTTGAAGAAGCGGAAAAGGCCTGGTGAGGAAACCTTCCCGACATCAGTTCCCAAACCATTAAAAAGGCCTTAAAGTCCATTGACGATAAGATCAGAGAACTCGGGGGCAACATCGTCGAGACCACGGCATAACCCGGTTCATCCAGGCCCAGGTTCCCAGACCCAGCATGCCCGGATACTATGAAGATCACCGCAGTCGAGATATTTATGCCGCTGTTCAGGCCTTGTGGGCAGGCCCTTATCTGATTCAGGTGGCCGGTTTATCAAGTATCACAACCGGCAATATTATTTTATTCATGAGCATCGGGTTAATCATCGGGTGTCCTGCAAGCGGTCATCTGTCTGACCGGGTTTTCAATTCTCGAAAACGAATCATCATCCCCGGCATCTGCGGTATGACCGGTATTTTATGGCTTCTGGCCCTTCTCCCCGAGGGCGCCGCCGCCATTCCTCTGGCCCTTGTTTTTTTCGGTTTTGGCCTGTTCAGCGGCTCAGGCCAGCTCATGTACGCCCATATCAAAGAAATCGTTCCCCATGAACATGCCGGCATGGCCATGACGGCCATCAATTTTTTTACCATGGCCGGGGTTGCCGTCTTTCTTCAGGGAATGGGATCTTTGATGAAGTTTCTCTATCCCGGTGCCTCTTTTGGCACATCTGCCTTTAAAAGCGCCTTTATCTTCTGCGCGGTCTGCCTGACCCTCATCGGTCTCCTCTACACGCTGACAGCAGAAACAGATCAGGGGGGTTCCGATTGACGTTCCTGTTCATGGTCGAAATATGCCGTATCGGTCATATCGGAAATGTCTGAATAGTCCAGCAGCTGGAAAAAAGATCCGTGGCTGGGGATGACCTTGAACCGGGACCCTTAGGCATGGACGTCACAATATTCAATATTTAATTTTACTCTGACCCCATTTATTCTTTCCGGGTTAATCCTTCCACGGTTTCCCTGTAGCTTGGCCGGTCCCTGTCCTGGAATAAGAGTCCCACCCCGAAGGGGTCCCTGTCCGCCGCCGTCATCGCCTCGCCCATATCCCCCGGATCCCCTCCCAGGGGATGAACGTTGTCTTTGAGGTTTTTCCAGGTCCGGTGGCCCTTGTCAAAGGTGACACAGGGGGTGAGAAGATGGATAAAACTAAAGCCTTTGTGCCGGGTACCCTGGATGATGATCTCCTTCATCCCCTGGGGATCACCGGCATATCCCCTGGCCACAAAGGAAGCGCCGTAGGCCAGGGCCAGCTTCACCGGGTTCAGGGGGGTGTCGGGATTGCCGGCGGGATGGGAGCTGGTGCCCATCTCATAGGGGGTGGTGGCAGACGACTGCCCCTTGGTCAGCCCGTATATGGCGTTGTCAAAGAGAAGAAAGGTGATGTCAATGTTCTTTCGTGCCACGTGGGGCAGGTGGCCGCCGCCGATGCCAAGGGCGTCCCCGTCCCCGGCAACGGCAAACACGGAAAGGTCGTCCCGGGCGATCTTCAGCCCCGAGGCCACGGGTACGGACCGGCCGTGGAGGGTGTGGAACCCGTAAGTGTCACTGAAGATCGGTGTCCTGCCCGAGCAGCCGATGCCGCTGACCACAGCGATCTCCTCTTTGGCGAGTTCCATCTCCCGGCATGCCCGGTAAAAGGCGTCCATGATGCCGAAATAGCCGCACCCGGGACACCAGGTGGGAAGGTTTTGGGACCGGTACCGCAAATGGTCTGCACTGCGTATGGTTTCGATTTTCTCGTCCAGATAGTCTGTCTGCATAGATTCCATTACATCTCCCCCATCTTGTGAAGAATGTCTTCCGACGCCATGGGACGGCAGTTTAAAACATTGAATTTTTCAACGGGCCGGCTGAGGATATTGGCGACAACGTCGGCAAACTGTCCCGTGTAGTTGAGCTCGGGGACGAGGATTTTCCGGCATTTTTCCCCAAAGGCCACAAGCTCTGCTTCAGGAAACGGGGAGAGCATCATGGTGCTGAAGCACCCCGCTGACAAGCCCTTTTTTTCTGCTGCCAGGACGGCCTCCAGGGCGGCCCCTGCAGACGAACCCCAGGAGATCACCCCTATATCCAGGCGATCTCGGCCAAAATCGGTTATGTTCGCCGCCGGGGCCTCGGCAAGGACATTGCGGTGCTTTCGAAACCGCTTGTCGGTCATGGCCAGGTGGTTTTTCCCCGAATAATCGGGAATACCGTCCCGGTTGTGCTCAAGCCCCGTGGAAAAGAACATGCCCCCGGGGGTTCCCGGGATGGCCCGGGGTGAAATACCGTTATCGGTGATCTGATACCGGTGGTAGGGCTCTGATCCTGACAGATCCGGGGCGATATTGGCCTTTCGCATCTTTTCGGAGGGCTTTTCCGGCAGATCGATGTTTCGGATACTGTTGGAAAGGAAAAAATCCAGAAGAACCACCACCAGGGTCTGGTATTTTTCGGCGATATACAGGGCAAGCACGGTGGCGTCGTAGCAGGAGGCCGTGTCCGTAGGGGCCAGGACCACCCTGGGACAGTCGCCGGTACCGCCCCGGACGGCGGCGTTAAAATCGCTCTGCTCGGTCTTGGTGGGAAGACCGGTGGAGGGGCCGCCCCGCTGGGAGTTGATGATCACCGCCGGCACCTCGGCCATGACGCTGAGGCCGGTAAACTCGGTCATCA
>DATFJZ010000119.1:0-6259 GCA_035268945.1 Desulfobacteraceae bacterium
CTGGTCCTCAAACAGCTTGATTTTCTTAACGCATGGCAGGGCAAAAAGCCTGATCTCCTTTGGTTCTCAATGTTCCTGACCGACCAACCGTTGAGGGCTCTTAATCGGTTATCTCAGAAAAAACTGGATCATCGAGTGTTAGCGTTATTGAACAACGAAGAGACGTTGATAAGAAAAACAGATAATAACGTTGATAACGAAAGCCTGACCCCGAGTAAAATCACTAATTGAATTGTTTACTTGCATAATACAGTGCCATGGTGTAAAAAAACAACCATGGATACTATCAAAAAAATTTCGCCCCTCCCCGTTGCCCTGATTCTATCTGTTTTCCTGCTTTTTACCCTCTCCTGCTCGGACAACGGGGAAAACAGCTCCCAGCCCCAGGTGGAAGATCAAAAACCGACCTTTTCTTTTTTTGAGGTGGGAAAAAACAGCCTTCTCTCAAACAAATTGAGAAACGATTTAAGTAAAATGCTCGGGGACGATGCCGTTGAAACCAGAACCACCATTGACCTGACCATCAACAACAAGGCCTTTTTTGAAAAACATTTTCCCCACTTTTATCGATTGAACCGGCAGCTCAACTCCCAGACCGGAGAGCGGGTGGAGCACAACACCGTCAATATCGCCTTCCGCTATGCAGAAACAAAGAACCTCCCCTTTGAGTATGCAGGGTTTCTCTTTTCCCGATACACAAACCAGCCGCTGCTGATCCGGGCGAATTTCAAAAAGGATCAGCTGAGCATAATCGACACGTTAAAGGAAAAATACGGCCCCCCGAAAATCCTTCCCTGGGACCGAAAAGCCGGACGTTCCCTGTGCTGGAGAAAAGAGAAGGATCTTCTGGTGGTCTCTTCGATCCCCGGTGAGTTCGGCAACCCTGACTATGAAATGGCCATCTATTTCGCCCATGCCCTGGAACGACTCATCGCAACAGAACAGCAAAAAAACGAAAAAAAGAACGCGCCCAAAAGCCCGGTAAAAAAGGTCTTTTAATCCCCTCTCCAGCCATCACAACTCCCCTTAAACGCGATGATCCAGTTTTTTATGGGACAACCTATTAAGAGCCCTCCGGCGTTCTTGTTCCCGGCCGACCAACCGGTGGGAGCGGGGCTGTTCTAAAGACTGGATCATCGAGTTTAAGCAAGCAGGCGTTGACTTGACAGCGAAAGCTTTCATCCCTATTTTGCTAACTTTCAAAGACAGGCCTTTTTTGATTCTGGCACAACAAGAGGTCATTGGCCTGCAAATACACCAAGCAACCAGAAGACTGACTGTAGTTTAGCATAAGGAGAGATTGTATGAAGATAGCATTCCCCACCCAGAAAAACCTGGGACTTGAGAGCACTGTGTTTGGCCATTTTGGATCGGCGGCCTTTTTTGTCCTTGTGGAAAGCACGGACAGCAGTTTTACCATCGTGGAGAACAAGGACAAGGACCACCAGCACGGCCACTGCCAGCCATTGAACGCCCTTGACGGCAACAGGGCCGACGCCGTGGTTGTCGGCGGCATCGGCGGCGGGGCACTGCGCAAGCTCAATGCAGCCGGGATTACCGTTTACAAGGCCCTCCAGGGCTCTGTCAGCGAGAACCTCGAACAGATCAACCAGGGAACCCTTACCGAGTACACTTCGGAGATGACCTGCGGCGGCCACGGCCCCGGCGGTGTCTGCATCCATTAGCCGGCAGCTGCCTGAAAACAAATGACAGGCAAAAGCGAGGGTACCCCGTTCTTCAGTTCCTGTCGAAAAAAACAAGAAAAATGAAGAAGGTACTTTGCCATGGACAGAGACAACCGGCAAAAGCCAGACCGCCCATACGAATAACCAGGTCTGGCTTTCCATTCTTTCCAACAGGCCCGGCCCTATTCCCTGACATTACGTCCGGCGCTGAGCCGGTCAACCACAGTGCCGGCCACAAACAGGGTCAGATATTATGTGTGATAAATTGAGAAGGAAAACCCCTATCATTCCATACCCACCAACTGACAACAGATCGTTTGCTTGACAACATATACAAAATTTTGTATATGCAATAGATGAAGAATACTAAACCTATCGAGTTTTTGGGTAGTGCCCTTGATGACCTCCGCGCCTTTCCTGTTCTATCTCGACGAGAAGCTGGTTATCAACTCGATCAAGTACAACGCGGTCTTGATGCTGATGATTGGAAACCAATGACAACAATTGGGAAAGGGGTTCGGGAAATTCGGATACGAGATGCGGCCGGTGCTTTTCGGATCATCTATGTTGCGAAGTTTGCTGATGCTATTTATGTATTGCATTGCTTTCAGAAAAAGACTCAAAAAACCAGTAAGGCGGACTTAAATAAAGCCGAAAAACGTTATCGTGATTTAACGAAGGAGTTGAACCAATGAAAAACAAACAATTTAACAGCGTATGGGATGCTATCGAAGATACACCCGAGGAGGCCGAGAACATGAAGGTTCGCTCTCAGCTGCTGATAGCTTTAAAAGAACATATCACCCGTGCTGACTTGAGCCAGGCACAAGCTGCAAAATTATTCGGCATTACTCAACCACGAGTTTCTGACCTCATGCGTGGTAAGATCAACTTGTTTGGAATAGATGCACTGGTTAATATGGTAGCAGCAGCTGGCTTACATGTCGAACTACGTATATCGGTAGCTGCTTAGGATCGCAGATGAAATAAGGTGAACAGAAATTACGCCGAACGTTGGCTCATATATAAGGCGCATCAAAGGCTCAATAGCAGGACTATTGGGCCTTTGGTGCAACGCGGTAATGGAAACGCCGGTACACACGATCATTGCACCGGGCAGTTTACTCTTTTGGGGTGCCCATCACCTCTGCAAACATCTCCATATCCCATGTTCTTGACTGGGCAAGGTTCTGGCGGAATTTGATAAAATCGACGGTGTTCTGACCGGTGATCTTTTTGGTGTTAAAGGCGCCAAAACCGAGGAAGGCCTCACCGGACATGTTGGCGGCCAGCCAGTGGCGGTTGGCGTTCTTGCACATATCCCAGAAGAATTTCTTTTTCTGGCGAATGCCCTCAATGGATTTCATCAGGCATCCCGGAAAGAGGTTGGCAAACTTCCACACAATGGCATCCACCTCTTTGTCCAGCAGCTCAAAATCGGCATCCTTCTGATTCTCCTTGAGAAACGCCTTGGCATCGGCCAGGGCCTGACCGGTTTTGAACTCCCCGTATACGATCTCGCCGTCATCCACATAACGATCCGTGATGATCATGGGGTTTCGCACCCACTCACCGCCCTTTTTCAGCACCGGCACGCATTTGGTGATGAGGCTCTTCTGTTTGGCCTTGTACGCCGACCACATCTCGCAGGAGACGCAGTTCCACATGGCATCCTCTATGCCGAGATACCAGGGAAGGAAATCCGATGATCCGCCGTCCGGGGCGGAACCGTGCTTGGGTCCTGCCTGGCCGAACACGGCAAGGTCAGAAGAGACGGTGATGTCGCAGGCGCCGCCGATCTCCTGGCCGCCGGCCACCCGCATGCCGTTGACCCGGCAGATCACAGGCTTGCTGCACCCGACAATGGCATCCACCATGTGCATGAACAGCTCCATGTACTGGCCGTACTCATCGTTTCTCCGGCTGTAGAACTCACTGTACTCCTTGGTGTTTCCCCCGGTGCAGAAGGCGTAGGGACCGACGGCGGTGAAAACCACGGCAACGACACTCCGGTCCGTGGAGGCGTTTTCAAAGGCGGCAATCACCCCTTTGACCATGTCCGTGGTATACGAGTTGTACTGTTTGGGATTGTTCATGATCACCCAGGAGACATAGAGGCCTTCCACCTCCTTGCCGTCAGGATCTTTCAGGGGCCGCTTCTCGTACATCACCGAAGGGGCCTCGGTTCCCCAGTGGGGATTTCTGTGCAGTGAGTGGTCCTTATGTTCGTTATCTCTGGGCATCCAGTCAAGGGACATGTTAACCTCCTTATTGTTGCAAATACGTAGTGATGGCAGTTCATTGTCGCGGGGATGTGTTGCCGCCCCGATACAACCTCTTTTCAGCTTGATCATAACGTCGGCCAGATAGCATTGTTTCATGACCGGTTTTATGATCGAAGCCCCTTTTTTCAGCGCTTCTACAAAGACGTCTATCCGATGTAACCGCCGTCAACCCCCAGCACCTGGCCGGTGATGTAGCTGGCATCGTCTGAGGCGAGGAACACAAAGGCCGGGGCGATCTCTTCGGGCTCGCCGAACCGGCCCAGCTGAATTCTTCCCTCATAGATCTTTTTCAGTTTCTCGTCGGTCTGGAGCTTGCTGGTCATCTCGGTTTTGGTGATACCCGGGCAGATCACGTTGACATTGACATTGTACCGCCCAAGCTCCCGGGAGGCGGACTTGGTAAACCCGATGATGCCGGCCTTGGCCGAGGCGTAGTTGATCTGGCCCACGGTTCCGAAAATTCCCGCCGTGGAGATCACATTGATGATCTTGCCGTATTTCTGCTCTTTCATCACAAGCCCGGCAGCCTGGCATGTATTGAACGCCGCCTTGAGGTGGATATCGATGATGGTATCCCAGTCCTCTTCCTTCATCTTCAACAGCATGGAGGGCTTTGACACCCCGGCGTTGTTCACGAGAATATCCACCCCGCCAAGCTGCGCCACGCACTGCTCCACCATGTTTTTGGCATGTTTGAAATCGGCGACATCGGCCTGGACAGCAACGCCTTTCCGGCCGAGCTTTTCGATCTCCGCCACCACCTCCCTGGCCGCCCCATCGTTGGAGTGGTAATTGACCAGGACATCGGCCCCTTCCCTGGCAAAGGCAAGGGCAATGGAACGTCCTATCCCCCTGCTTCCCCCGGTGACTATGGCTCTTTTCCCCTTTAATTTCATCCCTGCTCCTTTGTGTATAATAGCATGAACACCGCCCGGACCGTTGTGACGTTCCGATCCTTCAGGACCATTTTTATAAAACCACCATCCTAGAAATCGGGAACCAGCACGATTCTCCGGTCCGGTGATTTCTCATGGGCCTCTTGAAAGGCTTCGTTGATGGTGCTCATGGGCCGGGTCTGGACAAAGGGGGAAAAATTGATCTTCCCGCTGGTCACCATGGAGAGCACCGACGGGTAGTACTCGGGCAGACAGCCCCAGGTCCCCTTGATCTCTGCGTCAAAGGCCATGAGCCGGCTGATGGAGTAGTCGACCTTGTGGGGACCGAAGCCCACCACCATGAGGGTGCCGGTAAAGCTCAAAAGGGCCAGGGCCGTCTCCTGGCCCGGTTTTGACCCGCTCACCTCGAAGATCTTCCATCCCGTCGAGGCAAGCCCCTTCTCCTTTCGAAAGCCCTTGATCTCTTTTGACACATCCTTGGGGGACTTGCCGGCGGAATTCACGGCAAAATCGGCACCGTTTTCACCCATGGTGTCCAGCCGCTCCTGGTTGATGTCAATGGCGATGACATTGGCCGCTCCCATGGCTTTGAGGATCTGTACCATGTACTGGCCCACACCGCCGACCCCGATGACAATGGTGTTGTCACCGATCTGGACATCGGCCCGTTTGGCCGCCTGAAAGGGGGTGGTTGCCGCATCGGCAACAACGGCAAGGTGGGCAAGGGGAATTTCCCCCCGCTCCTTGATCTCGCAGAGATCTATGGCCGGAACGGGGATGTGGCTTGAAAACCCGCCGTAAATTCCCATGCTGTTCCCCGGCATCTTCTGGGCAAGACAGCGGTTTCCCCGGCCGCTCTTGCAGAGATAACACTTTCGGCAGGGCATGACAGCGGGGATGATCACCTCTTTTCCAAGCCACTCCTTCTCCCCGTCCACAACGACCCCTGAGATTTCATGGCCCAGGGTCAAGGGAGGTTTGTTCACCGTTGGCACCCCGTCATAATAGAAACCGAGATCGGTATGACAGACACCGCATCCGGCCACCTCCACCAGCACCTCGCCGGGGGCGAGTTCCGGCACATCGATTTCCCGCTTTTCGATCCTGCCGGGGGTAACCTCCTTTGTCTCCTTATCCCTGGAAAAGGGCTGGACCATCTGCCAGGTCTGGATTTTATCAGGTATATCAGGCATCACTTCCTCCTTTACTTTTTTGTGGCTCATGTTGCATTTTCAGGGCCTGTGTCAACGTTAGGGAACTGAAAGAAAATAATCTACGCATATCGTGTAGGCATTTTGTTCGTATTCAAGACGTGACAACCGGAGCATAGTGAGCTATGTGCCGGTTGTCACAACGTAGAAGACGGACAAAATGGCAAGCAGGATGCGTGGAT
>DATFJZ010000120.1:0-3362 GCA_035268945.1 Desulfobacteraceae bacterium
ATCGCTGCGCCGGCAGACCAGAGAGTGGTCCCGGTAAAAGGACACCTGGCGGTAATACAGGGCCGGACGGAGGCGCCAGGCGGGAAGCTCTTTTCCCATGAGGGCATTTTTCAGCACCCAGGGGAACTCCCGGGGTTTGAACCGGGCGTGCTTTTTCAGGTATTTCTTGCCGTTGGGGATGGCCATGTTTTTTCCGGCCATGGCCGTTAAAATCGCTTTAAACCGATGGGGCATTTTTTCCGGAATAAGATCCAGACAGGTCTTTTCTCTGTTTTCCGGCAGCGCCAGCCATTGGGCGGCATACGCTTTCCAGGCGGTGACAAGGTCGTTGTTACCTGGAAGGACGATGTTTTCCATGAGAGCCCTGTAAACATCTTTGAATTGATGAAAGGGGATTTCCCTGGGATCGAGGTTGATATAGCTGACCGCAAACCCCTGGTCTGCTGCCCGCTGTTTAATATAGTTGAGGCTGTGGGATTTTCCCTGTCCATAGGCCCCGCAGAGGCAGAGATGGGAAGGTCTCCCCTTTTCAATGGCGGCGGCGCCCCTGTCAAAGGCCGTGGCAAGCCTTGCCTCTCCCATGGTCAGCAGTTTGATGCCAAGGGGATCAAAGAGCCCGTCCCGCAACCGCTCGACTGCCCTGCGACGTTCAAAATTACCGGTGACACTGGTGGCTGTCTGAAAATTCGAATCGAGCATGGCTTAGCTGTCCCAGTCTGGCTGAGCATGTTCCATTTTTTCGGCATCCATTTCCCGTCTGGTGGCGACGATCTCTTCGTCGACGTTGATCTGGCCGGGGGATTCCCCCTGTTCAGCCATGTCAAGGATACGGATCATCTGCTTGATGAAAAGGCGAACTTCGCTCAACACCCCCATGCGCTTCTGACTGGCACATATCTCCTGGATAAGATCATCAGTAACCTGGTCGCCGGCGTCCCACCGGTAGGAGATACCGTGGATCGTACACAAATGCCTGCCAAGTTCCACCAGCTCTTCGCTGGTCAGCGGGGTTTTGTGGATGTCCACCAGCACTCCCCGAAAGTTGAGCTTTTTGGATTCCCCAATGGATCGAACACGGCTCCACAAGGCATCGTAGGACTTAAAGCCCTTTTCCGAAACCAGCACATCGGGAATAATGGAAAAAAAAATGTGAAGATGCTCGGAGGATTCGCTGTTGTCAATGAGAAGGCGCACATTCTCATAGGCGGCATTGCGTATGGAGGCTCCCTGGGCAATAACGGTTTCCAGCTCGTCCATGAGCAGTACCAGCCCCTTGTGGCCGGTGTGGCGCAGAAACAGGATCAGGGAGTTTAAAAACTGCTTGCTGTTGGTCTTGTTGAGGAACTCGTATATCTGGAAGGGTTTCAGCTCCTTTTTGGTGACCTTGCCCCCTTCAAACCAGTGGAGCAGCACTTCTCCGGCAAGGGCCCGGGCCTCTTCGTCCCCCTTTGCCACAGGGGCGAACCGGTTGTTGATCAGGGCGATCAATCCGTTGACAAAATTGATGTCCATTCCGTCTATTGCCTGAATACCGGCTGCCAGGTCCGCCCTTGCCTTTTCCGCTTCTGCCTTTTTGCCGTTCAGGGCGGGATTCGCCCTGGCAAGTTCTGTCAGCCACGCTTCCAGCATGTTTCGGATACCCACCCCTTCAAACTTTCCCCGGAGCTGCCTGACAATGGTCTGGTACACCGTTTCAAACTTATGGATTGGCACCTCCCTTGTCAGCACCACAAAGGAGACGGCAAACGCCTGCTCCATGGCAAGGTGGTGAACAACGGACATGAAATGGGTCTTGCCGTCGCCGTAGTCCCCGCTGATAAAGCGGACCTTTGATCCCCCCTCTGCAATGTAATGGGTCAGATCATCTTCGATAAAGGTAAGCCAGTTCTGCCGTCCCACGGTGAACAGGGGGACGTACTCCCCGGGGACGCTTCCCTTTCGAAGTTCCTCAATGATGGAACGGGCCTGGAACGGCTTCAGCTGGGCAATGGCATCGCTTGATATCATGATTACGACTCCTGCCTGTGAAAGGAGATCACTGCAAACTGCCTGGTCTCCCCCTGGTTGTCCAGCAGCCACAGGGCCTTGCTCCGGCCGGGACGCAACTGCAGTTCATGGCCGCAGGAGGTACCTTCGATGTCGGACTGGTAATAGCGCCACATATCAACGGAAAACTGATCCAGGCTGTACCCCTTGAATTTCGCCTTATCCATGTTCTGGAAAAAGGGTTTGCTCTGCAGCGAGATGACATGTTCCAGGTAAAACGGCTGCAGGGAAACGGAATCGCCCGGTGCCAGTTTTTCCCTGGCAATCATCCCTTCATAGGTCTGGTAGAGGGCATCGATGAATTTCTGGGGGTCATAGGGGCGGTCGTAAAGCTGGCGCTTGAGTTTCAGTGCAGCGGTGGTGATACGCCTGGGATCAATGGACTTCAGGGTGGTCTTGTTGATTTTCGTACAGCGGTTGCTGAAATCAATGCGCCCATTGATCCCTTTCATCACAGTGAAATCGGGAAAATCGATCTCGATTTCAAGCTCAGCCTCCTCACAGAAACGGGTCAAATCGTCAATCAGCTCGATCCTGTACTGCTCGACCTTTTCATCGGCATACTCCCTTAACTCGGCAAAAACGGCACCGCATTGTTCAAGCTCCTCGTCTTCCTCAATATCTTTTGCCGTCTTCTCTTTGAGCATTTCATCGAGCCTGAGAAAATCATCCCTGCCGGCACACCGGATACACTGCTGTACAAAATCGGCTTTTTTCTGCTTTTTGTTCAAATCCCGCTGAAAAGGCTGTACAACCTTCTTCAGCTCTTCCTGGACATCTTCAAGAAAAAGATCCCTCTCCATGATGTGTCACCCCTTTTACCCTGATTTTTTATCAATTTTACAAATTTTATAAAAGTGCATACTATACAGAATTTCGATGATCTGTCAATCCGTCATGGTGTGGCTGAGAAATTTAAATGATCCATCAGGGGCAGGCTTTAATTCTGCAGAAATTATCCCCCAGGCAGGATCTCCAGCCAGTAACCGTCGGGGTCATTGATAAAATAGATGCCCATTTCCTTATTTTCATAGCAGATGCACTCCATCTCCTTATGATGGGCATGGGCCTTGTCAAAATCCCTGGTCGTAAAGGCGATGTGAAACTCTTCATCCCCGAGATTGTAGGGCCGGTCCATCTCCCTCAGCCAGGTCAGTTCCACCCTGCTGCCGCTGGTGCCGTCTCCCAGGTAAACGATGATATAGCTGCCGTCATCGGCGGTTATGCGCTTCACCTCTTTCAATCCCAGTGCTTTGTCGTAAAAGGCAAGACTCTTGTCAAGATCCAGTACGTTGATGTTGAAATGGTCAATGGTA
>DATFJZ010000121.1:0-2841 GCA_035268945.1 Desulfobacteraceae bacterium
CCAAGGCAATGCTTCACAAACACAGGATCGAAAAGCTCCTTGTTGTGGACAATGCCGGCAAACTGGTGGGACTGATCACCATCAAGGACATTGAAAAGATAAAAAAATATCCCAACGCCTGCAAGGATTCCTTTGGACGTCTTCGGGCCGGCGCTGCCATCGGTGTGGGGTCGGACATGATGGAGAGGACCGAGGCTCTCCTGTCAGCCGGGGCAGATGCCCTGGTCATCGACACCTCCCACGGTCATTCGGAAAATGTGATGTCATCCGTACAACGGATAAAACACGCTTTTCCCGACTGCCAGATCATTGCCGGCAATGTGGCCACGGCAAAGGGGACAAAGGCCTTGATCGATGCCGGGTGCGACGGAGTGAAAATCGGCATCGGACCGGGTTCCATCTGCACCACCCGGATTGTTGCCGGGGTGGGCGTGCCCCAGCTGACTGCCATCATGAACTGCAGGGAAATTTCCCAGGAGACCGGGGTTCCCATCATTGCCGACGGCGGCATCAAGTTTTCCGGGGACATTGCCAAGGCCATCGGCGCCGGGGCCAACTGCGTCATGCTGGGCAGCCTCCTTGCCGGTACCCGGGAAAGTCCCGGCGAGATCGTGATCTTCCAGGGAAGAAGCTACAAGGCCTACAGGGGCATGGGATCCGTGGAAGCCATGAAAAGGGGCTCCAGTGACCGTTACTACCAGAAGGACAGTTCCGAAGACGAAGATCTGGTTCCCGAGGGGATCGTCGGCAGGATCCCCTACCGTGGTACGGTAAGGGAGAATATCACCCAGATGATTGGCGGCCTCAAGGCCGGAATGGGGTATCTCGGGGCCTCTACCATAGATGAATTGCGGCAGAAGGCCAGGTTTGTAAAAATATCGGCCGCCGGTCTCAGGGAGAGCCATGTCCATGATGTGATCATTACCAAGGAAGCGCCCAATTACAGCGTTGACAGCATAAAATAGATTTTTTCCTTGTGGCCGGTTCGATCACCGTGGGCCGGCCATGCCGGTTTTGTGACAGGCCCCTGAACAATGACATCCATTTTTGAGGTCCCAAGTTATGACAGATCTGTCATCCTCCCCGTTTTACCATCTCCACGTACACACGGAGTATTCCCTCCTTGACGGCGCCCTCCGCCTGGACTCCCTGATCAAAAGGGCCGGTGAATACGGCATGGATGCCGTGTCGGTCACGGACCACGGCACCATGTTCGGCATTGCCGAGTTCTACGAAAAGGCCCGCAAGGCATCCATCAAGCCCATCATCGGGTGTGAGGTCTATGTGGCTCCGCGAACCATCCGGCACAAGACGGCTGCCGACAACAAGGGACTCAATCACCTGCTGCTGCTGGCAAAGGACAGAGAGGGGTATTCCAACCTCTGCAACCTGGTCTCCATTGCCCAGCTCCAGGGGTTCTACTACAAGCCCAGGGTGGACAGGGAACTGCTGGAAAAGTACAGCAGCGGTCTGGTTGCCCTTTCCGCCTGCCTCAAGGGGGAACTGGCCCAGCGGATCCTTGAGAACAAAGTCGATGCGGCCGACGGTGCTGCCAGGTTTTACCAAAACACCTTTGGTGAGGGGAACTTCTTTCTCGAGATCCAGAAGAACGGCATGCAGATCCAGGAGAAGGTGAACGCCGGCCTTTTCGACATGAGCAGCAGGCTTTCCATCCCCATGGTTGCCACCAATGACTGCCACTATCTTTCCAAAGACGATGTCAGGGCCCACGAAGCCCTGCTCTGCATCCAGACAGGGGATACCCTGGACAACACCGAGCGGTTCCGGTTCGATTCCGATCAGCTCTATTTCAAGTCCCCGGACGAGATGATCCATGATTTCAAGGGGTATCCCGGTGCCATTGAGAACACCGGAAAGATTGCCGCCATGTGCAATGTGGAGTTTGATGACAAGACCTACCACTTTCCCCGGTACACCACTGACCAGGACGACACCGAGGATGTGGATACCATCTTTGACCGCCAGGTGCGGGAGGGGTTTGAAAAGCGGTTTGCCATCATCAGGGCCAACAACCCCGATGTGGATGAAAAGCTCTACCGGGACCGCCTGGAATACGAAATCAAGATCATTCTGGACATGGGGTTTCCCGGCTATTTTCTCATTGTATCGGATTTCATCAAGTACGCCATGGCCAACGGGGTGCCGGTGGGGCCGGGCAGGGGATCGGCAGCCGGCTCCATGGTGGCCTTTGCCATGGAGATCACCGCCCTGGACCCCATTGAGCACGGGCTGATATTTGAACGTTTCCTCAATCCGGCCCGTATCAGTATGCCGGACATTGACGTGGATTTCTGCATCGAGGGGCGGGACAAGGTGTACAAGTACGTCATCGACCGATACGGGGGAGGGGATTACGTCTGCCAGATCATCACCTTTGGAAAGCTCAAATCCAAGGCCGTTGTCAGGGATGTGGGACGGGCGCTGAACATCCACCTGGCCGAAGTGGATGAAATCGCCAAGATGATTCCCGACGGGGTGAAAAACCTCGGCCAGGCCATGGAGGAAGAGCCCCGCATCCATGAATTGACACAATCCGATCCTGCCAAACAGGAGCTGATGACCATTGCCCGGGTACTGGAAGGTCTGCCCCGGCATGCCTCGACCCATGCCGCCGGGGTTGTGATTTCGGACAAGCCCCTGGTGGAGTACCTCCCCCTTTACAAGGGCAAGGAGGGAGAGACCCTGACCCAGTTCGACATGAACTATGTGGAAAAGCTCGGCCTGGTGAAATTCGATTTTCTGGGGCTTCGGAACCTCACCGTGATCAAGAACACCCTGGCCCTCCTGGAAAAGCAGGAAAAAGAGGTGCCCGACCTTCTC
>DATFJZ010000122.1:0-5982 GCA_035268945.1 Desulfobacteraceae bacterium
GCAAGAAACATTCTTGCCGAACGGCAGTTCAAACACACCCCCCTGGCAACCC
Organism: Desulfobacteraceae bacterium; assembly: GCA_035268945.1. Classification (GTDB taxonomy): domain Bacteria; phylum Desulfobacterota; class Desulfobacteria; order Desulfobacterales; family Desulfobacteraceae; genus DATFJZ01. The sequence goes on from DATFJZ010000122.1 coordinate 53, forward strand.
GTCTCTCCCTTCACTATTTAGAAACAAGGAACCTGTACAAGAACATGGGCATGCGGAAAATGCTCCTCGGTTTAGGGGGAAACGCCCAGCGAACGGCATCTGCCCTGCTCAAGCGCATCCCCGATGTCAAGGGATTCAAGGAGGGAAAACCGTTTCAACTGTTAAATGCCCCGGTGCCCCGGGCGCCAAAAGAGACCATGCGCGCCATCATGCCGTGGTGCGAAACCAACCAGGCCATCCTTGTGGAACCGGAACAACAGGCCGACCACACGGTGTTCTACTTTCCCGGATGCGGCTCTGAACGGCTCTTTTCCGATATTGGCAAGGCGTCCCTCTACCTGCTGCTGAAAAACAGAACAAGGGTGATACTGCCCCCCCCTTTCCTCTGTTGTGGCTACCCGGCACGGGTCAATGCCAAAACCGAGCAGCAGGGACGCATCGCCCTGAGGGACACGATCATTTTCTCCCAGATACGGGACATGTTCAACGACCTGAAGTTTGACGCCTGCATCATCAGCTGCGGGACCTGCCGTGAATCCCTGGACATCCTTGGCTGCGGCTCTATTTTCAATTGCACCACAAGGGACATCAGCCAGTTCATCATGGAAATCAACCCAACGGCAACACCGGGCAGGGAGTATCTCTACCACGCCCCCTGCCACGACTCCCTGGATGGACAGGGGGTTGAGCTGCTCACCGAAAAAGGTGGCTTTTCCGTAACTCCGGTGCCCAGCTGCTGCTCCGAAGCAGGCACCATGGCCATGTCCCGGCCCGACATCTCCAATGCCATGCTTCAGCGGAAAGGGGCTGCCATTGCATCGGCAATGGCAGACAGGAAGAGATCCATGACCATGCTGACCAACTGCCCATCGTGCATCCAGGGCCTTGGCAGGAACAGCCGGCTGCACATGACCCCTGTACACATCTCCACGGAACTTGCCGAACTGACCAACAGGGAACACTGGAGGGAAGAGCTCCAGGAACTGATGAAACAATGTGAAATCATCACGTTTTAACCGACGGACAAAAACACACCCCTGGATAAAGCATAAACGCTGCGTTTACAAGGAACCCGGCACAATGAACCTGATACTTCTCTTTGAAGAAGACTTTATTGATGATTCCAGGGCCAGAATCGGCACCCGGCGGCTTGACCACCTTGCCAGGGTTCACAGCGCAGCCTCTGGGGATACTTTTAGGGTGGGGCTGGTCAACGGCCATATGGGAACCGGGGTGGTGATCCATGCCACCGATACGCACCTTGACATGGCGGTAACCCTCGCCCACCCACCACCTGCCGCGCTTCCCCTGACCCTTGTCCTGGCCCTGCCAAGGCCCAAAATGCTGAAACGGATTCTCCAGGCGGTGACCACACTCGGGGTGAAGCGGATCTACCTGATCAATGCCTGGAAGGTGGAGAAGAGTTTCTGGAAAAGCCCTGTTATGGAAGAAAAAAGCCTTGAACAACAGCTGATTCTGGGCCTTGAGCAGTGCAGGGACACCATCATGCCTGAAATATTCATCCGGCGACTGTTCACCCCCTTTGTCAAAGAAGAGCTGCCGGAAATCGCAGAAAACAGCCTGGGCCTTGTTGCCCACCCCCAGACAGACCAGGTCTGCCCGAGGAACGTCAAGGAGGAAACGATCCTTGCCGTGGGACCTGAAGGGGGGTTTATCAATATGGAAATTGAAACCTTTGAACAGGCCGGATTTCAAACCATCAGCCTGGGGGAAAGAATACTGAGGACCGAAACCGCGGTTCCAGCACTGGTATCGAGACTTTTTTAGGCTCATGATCCGATGAAACACTTCCAAAGTATGGCTGACCCACAACCTGTGCCTGGATGTAAACCTACCCATATTCACGGCGCATTACTGACCAACGGACTCACACCACCACCCAATTAGGAGACAATTTTACCATGGGAAAACGAAAAGCCACCAGGGAAGACAAGGAGCGGCAGGAGGCGTTTGACAGCCTGCCGCCCCGTATCAAAGAAGAGATGACCGATGAGGAGAAAGAGCTGTTCCTCCACAGTGAAACATGGCCCGAAGAGCTCTTTGAAAAACTCAAGGAGTTTATGATTCCGTAATTCACATTTCAAGAGCGACGCTGCTCCTTCAAGCCCTGACCCGACAAGGGAATTCCGACCATCAGTCAAGGGTTCCATCGTTAACGAGCGCCGTGATATCTTTGACAATCATGTACAGGGCAGGTACATAGAGCAGGATAAGCAAGGTGGCGGCCAACAGGCCGAAGCTGATGCTCACCGCCATGGGAATGAGAAACTGCGCCTGGAAACTTCGTTCAAACAGAAGGGGCGACAGCCCTGCAATGGTGGTAAAAGAGGTCAGGATAACAGGACGGAATCGGCTTCTTCCCGATGCCACCACGGCGTTTAAAAGGTCGTCCCCCTGGCCGAGGCGGGAATTGATAAAATCGATGAGGATCAAGGAATCGTTGACAACAATGCCTGACAGGGCAACAATCCCGAAGATGCTCAGCATGGTAATGGCAAGCCCCATGACAAAGTGGCCGGCAATGGCGCCGATAAGGCCGAAGGGAATGGCCATCATGATGATCACCGGCTGAAAGTACGAGACAAACTGGCTGGCAAGGAGGAGGAATATCCCCATGACAGCAAAGAAAAACCCCTTTTTCAGGCTGTCCAGGGACTCTTTTGACCGCTTGGCCTGACCTTCAAGGTTAAAACTCACCCCGGGATAGCGATGGACAAGGTTTTTCAAAAAGCCGCCCTTTAAATCCGTTACAATCTTCCTGGCATTGGCCTTTTTTTCGTCAATGTCGGAGATCACGGTGATCACACGTTTCCTGTCAACCCGGTTGATCACGGAGTAGCCGGCCTCCTCTTTGATGGATGCCACCTCGTTCAGGGGTATTTCACGGCCGTCTCCGGTCCTTATGCGCATCCTTTCCAGGCTCGCCTCCTGCCGCCGTTCCTCTTTTGAGTACCGCACCATCACCTTGACATCGTCCCTGCCCCGTTGAATCCTCAGGGCCTCTTCGCCATAATAGGCCTGGCGGACCTGCCGTGCAACATCGGCCATGGCAACACCGATGGATTTTGCCCCTTCAGCAATGGTGACCCGCTTTTCAACCTTGCCGGGCCGGAAATCATCGGTGATGTCGAAGGTGCCGGGATAGGTGGCCACCTCTTTTTTCAAGGCGTCGGCTGCCCGCCGCAGGGTACCAAAATCCTCTCCTGCCAGCTGAATCTCGATGGGGTTTCCCCCGGGGCCCCCTTCGAGACTTGTAAAGGTGAGTTTTTCCGTTCCCGGTATCCTTCCGGCCAGGGAACGCCACCTGGCGATCACCTCGTTCACCGGAAGGTTCGGCCGGTTTTCCGCCGGGAGGATCTCGATCCACACCTCTCCGCAGTGGCCCCCCTTCTGGCCCGGCTTCCAGTCCCTGCGGGGAACCACCCCCACAAGGGAGAAGGTGTTGACCAGGAGCTCTTCCTCTCCCTCCACCCGCCCTTTGAAAATGGTGTTTAATTGAAACGCCGACGTTTCCAGGTGTTTGATGCTCTCCTCGGTGGTTCCAAAGGGAGTGCCCAGGGGATACCCCACCTCGGCAATGACCCAGTCACTGTCCCCCTTGGGGAAAAAGACAAAGGGCACATGGCCGCCGGCAACAAGGCCCAGGCTGATGATCAGCACCCCCATTCCCAGGGTCAGGGTGAAATACCGGTTTTTGACGGCAGATTTCAGCACCGGGACGTAGATTTTCCGGATGAATCCGGCAAGCAGGGTATCCACCCGGTCCCGGATCCATTGGTGCCATACGGAAAAGAGGGTTGTCCGGGGCCGGCCCGAGAGGGCGTGGTCCAGGTGGGCGGGCAGGATGATCAACGCTTCAAAAAGGGAAAACACAAGGATGGCGATCACCGTCTGGGGCATGATGGCAATGAACTTTCCCATGATCCCGGCAATGTGCATCAGGGGCATGAAAGCCACAATGGTGGTTGTCACCGCCATGATCACCGGCCCGCCCACCTCTTTCAAACCGTCCAGGACAGCCTCCTTTGCCGTTTTCCCCCCGGAGTAATGGCTGAAGATGTTTTCTCCAACGATGATGGCATCATCCACCAGGATACCAAGGGTCATGATAAAACCGAACAATGAGAGCATGTTGATGGAGGCGCCGAGGAAATCAAGAACGAGAAACGCCCCCATGAACGAGATGGGGATACCGGCAGCCACCCAGAAGGCAAGCTTGAGGTTTAAAAACAGGGCCAGAACGATGAACACCAGGAGAATCCCCTGGGCACCGTTTTTCAGCAGAAGATCGATGCGGTCCTGGACCATGTCGGAAAGGTCGTACCAGGTGGCAAGCTTCACCCCCCTGGGCTGCAGGGCTCTTTTTTCTTCAATATAGCGTTTTACCTCATCGGCGATGGTGATGACGTCCTGGGTGGCGGTTCGGTTCACCTGAACAAGGGCGGCGGGCATGCCGTTGAACCGTGCCCGGATATCGGTGTCCTCGAATCCGTCAACCACCACTGCCACATCGTTGAGCCGGACAACGGTGCCCTCTTTTCCCGTGATGAGGGGAATGGTTTCAAAGGCTTCTCCGGTGTACATCTGTCCCTTTGCCCGGACAATAAACTCCCGGCCCCTGGTTTTGATGCTTCCCCCGGGAAGGTCCATGCTGCCCCTTTTTACGGCGGCAGCCACCTGGTCAAAGGAGAGCTGGTACTTCTGCAGGGCCTGCTCGGAAACCTCCACGGAGATCTCATAGTCCCTCACCCCGACGAGTTCCGCAATGGAGATGGCCTCGGTGTCCACCAGGTCGTCCCTGATCTGTTCAGCGGATTTTCGCAGCATCTCTTCGGAAATATCACCAAAAACAGCCACGGTAATGGCCGGGTTCTGGTTTTTGATCTCCTTGACAACCGGCTCTTCTGCCTCCTCGGGAAAGGTGTCGATCAGGTCGATCTCCGTGGCGATCTCATCGAGCTTCTCGTCGATATCCGTGCCGGCATCGAGCTCCAGGGTGATGGAGCCGTAGCCCTCATGGGAGTGGGAGTTTATCCGCGACACATCCTCCACTCCCTTGAGCTGCTCCTCAACCTTGATGCAGATACCCTCTTCCACCTCTTCAGGGGAGGCACCCGGATAGGCGATGGTGACGTTTACCATGTCAACGGCAAACTGGGGAAACATCTCCCGCCGCATGTCAAGGACCGTATACAGCCCGGCAACAATGAGAAAGACCATGACAAGATTGACCGAAACCCGGTTCTCCACCGACCATCTGCCAAGGAATCTCATGGTCGGTCACCGCTGTTTCTTACCCGGATGGCCATGCCGTCAACGGCATGGGGCAGGGGGGATGAAACGATCCGATCCCCCGGGGAAAGCCCCTGGACGACGAAGACCTTCTCCTGGAACCGCCGCAGAATGGTCACCTTTTTGTTGACAAGGGTCCCGCTGTCCACGGTGCTGACAATGTTTCCCTGCCGGACAAGATGCCTTGGCACCGTGTAGATATTTTCATGGGTGCTGCCGTGCACAATGCACGAGACAAAGGTTCCCGGCAGCAGCCGTAACGGGCCGTTGTCCAAGAGTTCACCGGTTGACACGTGGACCACCACTGGCAGGGTTCTGGTTTTTTCATCGATCTTCCCCCCGGTTCTGACAAATCTCCCCTGCCATACCTGCTCTCTGCCGGCCGAAGGGATGGAAATATCCACCCCTGGAGAGAGCTGCTGGTTTAACAGAGGCGCTATCCATCTCATCTTTTCCCGGGAGAGCTGCACATTGACATCGAGAAGGTTGTTTGCATACATGGTTCCAAGACGCTCTCCCACCCGTAGATACTCCCCCTCTTCCACTCCCTTTGCCAGTACACAGCCACGAAAATCGGCCCTGATCTCGCTTTTTTCCAGGGCAAGGCCGGCCCTGGC
>DATFJZ010000123.1:0-6107 GCA_035268945.1 Desulfobacteraceae bacterium
CGGTTCAACAGGGCAGGGGAGGCAAACATATTGGTTACCCCGTGGTTTTCAATGGCCTCGATGATGCGCAGGGGATTGACATGGGCCGGTTTGGTGGGATCCATGTCGGGGATCACCGCAGTCATACCAAGGGCCGGGTCAAACAGGGCAAACAGGGGAAATGTTGGAAGATCGATCTCATCGGGCTGTATATCGAAATGGTTCTGGATCTGGACCAGCTGGGCATTGAAGTTGCCATGGGTATAGACAACGCCCTTGGCAGGCCCGGTGCTTCCCGTTGTGAACAGCACGGCGGCCGTCTCATCCGCTGCCGTGTCGGCCAGCTCAAAGGGGCCGTTGGTTTTCTGGTAAAGCTCATCAAGGGTGTAGCCGTTCCAGAACCATTTTTTTCCCACAGTGATCCAGGTTTTGACGGTTTTAAAGAATTTCGGCCGGAAGACCCTCAGCACATGGGCCTTTTCAATTCCGATGAAGGCGCTGGGTCTTCCCTGGCTGAAACAGGAGAGCATCCGGTCGATACCCATGCCCGGATCCACCACGATGGGAACGGCCCCTATCTTGAACATTGCAAATACCAGGGAGAAAAACTCCATTCCCGGAGGAACCATGAGAATGGTTCTCGTTCCCCGTGTGATGCCGGCCTTTAACAGGCCGAAGGCAAGGGAGTCCGAGGCGTGTTCAAGCTGCCGGAAGGTGAGCTGGCTGTACAAAACCCTGTTTTTCCTGTCCCTGGAACCGGGATAGACCACGGCCCGCTTGTACGGGAAAAGCAGGGCGCTTTTTTTGAGCCAGGAGGCAATGTTGACGATATCATTCATTTATGCACACAACGCTTTTTTTAAGATCTTTGTTATTTCTTATCTCTTTTTCTTCCATCAGGGCTCGATCACAACTTCGGCCAAATCAGCCTTTTTGTGGGTCCATTGTTGGCGCAGCTGCTTTCAGCCTTTGGCCCACATTGGGATCAAGGTCTCTTATCAGACATTGCTCACATATACATTGAAAGCCGTCAATTGTAAAGGGCAGTTCATGTTTCTCCTTTTCGGGTTTTTACCGTTGACGAATCCTTCCCTTGGCTGTAGGTTAATGACATGGAAAAATCAGAATGGACAATCGGTGACGTTGTCAATTTCGAATACTTCTTGAACCAGGACAACAACCGGCCAGAAGGGGCGGTGTCAAGGGAGAGGGACAGGACGCTTTTCCTGGAGGCCATCCAGCCGGAACTGGATCCAGGGGAGGAGGAAAAACCCGGAACGGTTTTAAAACTCTGGCTTGAGCGGCAGAAGGAGGAACGGGCATCAACCGACCTGCTTCCCGGGGATTTTTACGAAGAGAGCCTCCGGCTGTTAAGGCTGTTCTTCTTGATTGCCGGTGCCGGCGCAGGCATACTTGTCTGCGGTTCCCTCTTCTCCTACACCGGAAAGAATCCCCTGAATGTGTTTTATTTCCTCTCCATAACGGTTTTTTTCCAGCTGTTTCTCCTGGTATTTCTTGCCGGCTCTTTTTTATTGAGAACCCGGTTTTCAAGGTTCTCGACTTTTGTCAGGCCCTTTCCCCTGCTGGGGCGGCTGGTGGAAACGCTGTTGCTGAAAACCTTTGTAATCCTTGCCGGCAAAGTGTCTGCAGAACAACGGTCAGCCCTGTGTGCCGCAGCAGGGGGTGCCCGGAAGCAGACCAGAACCCATGGAACTCTTTTTCTATGGCCTGTGTTTATACTCATGCAGGTGCTGGGAGTGGGGTTTAACCTGGGCCTCCTCGGCTGCACGGTGTTTACCGTGCTTGTCTTTGACACTGCCTTCGGGTGGCAGTCCACCCTTCAGCTGGGTCCCGGCATGGTTCATACAATTGTTTCCCTCCTGGCAGCCCCGTGGTCATGGTTTATGCCGGCCTCTGCGGCATCCCCGTCACTGGAGCAGATCGAGGGATCACGAATCATCCTCAAGGACGGGATCGCTCAGCTGGCAACGGGGGACCTGGTTTCGTGGTGGCCGTTTTTATGCCTGGCAATCCTCTTTTACGGGCTGCTGCCAAGGATCGCCCTGTTCGTTGCCGGTCAGAGGGCCCTCTGGTCAGCGCTTAAACGGCAGTCCTTTGACCACGCCCCGTGCCGGCGCCTTTTGCATCGGTTGATGACCCCCATTGTCTCCACGGCAGCTGCTGAACCCGACCTCCCTGTCTCACCTGATGCACCGGCCTCACAGCAACCCTCTGGCTCACCTGAACCCCCGGTTTCCAGGGGGGAAACAGCCGGTGAAAGAAGTGAAAATCGAGCCGGAGTCCAAAAAAACCCAGCGCCGGAACAATTCCTTGCCTTTGTTCCCATGGAGATCTTTGACCGGTTCGATACCCGGGAATTCAGGGAAATCGTTTTCAAAAAGATGGGCAACACTGCCGGAGTGATCAAACAGGCCGGTTTTGACCTGGACGATGATGTCAAGATCGTTGAAACCTTCATGGCACAGGGGACGGACAACAATGCCGTGGATCTTCTGCTGGTGTATGAAGCCTGGCAGCCTCCCATCAGAGAAACTCTGCGCTTTATCCGGAAAGCAAGGCAGGCCCTGGGACCCGCAGGAACGATCCTGATCCTCCTCGCTGGAACCCCGGATTCTGGTACGGTATTTACTGCTCCCCGCTGTGATCATCAAAAAATCTGGGAGATGAAACTCAAAGAACTCAACGATTCTTCTCTTTTTATCGAAACCCTTGTGGAACCCTGCCAATGACCATACCTGAAATGCCAGAATTTGCCGTTCTCGGCCACCCCAACGAGGGGAAATCTTCCGTGGTTTCCACCCTTGCCGAGGATGATACCGTCCGCATCGGTCCCTTTCCCGGTGAGACGGTGAAGTGCCGTCGTTTTCCCGTTAAAATCGATTCCAGGGAGATCATCCGGTTTGTTGACACCCCGGGATTCCAGATGCCCCGCCAGACCCTCTCATGGATGAAAACCTATTCAGGCCCTGACACGGAGATGGTGGTGGATTTTATCAAGGCCCACGAAGACGACCCGGATTTCCGGGATGAGTGTGAACTGCTCTCGCCCCTTGTCAACGGAGCCGGCATCATCTACGTGGTGGACGGCTCACGTCCCGTGCGAAACGATGACAAAACGGAAATGGAGATCCTCAGGCTCACCGGCATGCCCCGCATGGCAGTGATCAACTGCAAAACCGATGCGGTGGATTTCCTCGAACAGTGGAAGAGTGAATTCCGGAAGCACTTTAACTGCCTGAGGATATTCAATGCCCAAAAAGCCACCTACCAGGAGCGCATCGAACTTCTTGAAACCCTTAAAAGCGTTGACCAGGATTATGCCCCGGCCCTCTCCCGGGTAATCCAGGCCTTCCGGGAGGACTGGCACCAGCGGGAAAAGGCCTCGTCCCGGATTATTGTTGAGATGGTTGAAACGATCCTCGCACTGGAACTGTCCCAGACGATTCGTCCGGTGGAAGATGAGGAAAAGGTAAAAGCCCGGCTGGAAAAAAAGTATCGACAGCGCATCGAAACCATGGAGAGTCAGAGTTTTGACCGGCTCAGGGCCCTGTTCAAGCATAACATCTTTCACTGCGAACTTCCGGAAAACTCCATTCTAAACCAGACCCTTTTCAGCGAGAAGACCTGGCAGTTCCTCGGGCTGAATCCTGGAGAGCTGGCCGTTGCTGCAGGGGTGGCAGGCGGTGCTGCCGGGGCTGTGATCGATACGGCAGCAGCAGGGCTGACCTTTGGAATCTTTTCAGCCCTGGGGGGACTTGCCGGTGCCGGATCTGTTCTCATAGGGGGCAAACGCATTGCCGATCTCAGGTTCAAAGGGGTGAGGCTTGGCAGGGACCAGATCAGAATAGGCCCTGCCTCCAATATTCAATTGATGTATATTCTCCTGGACCGCAGCCTTCTTTTTTACTCGCTGGTCATCAACTGGGCCCATGCCCTTCGAGACTCCCCGGGAAAAGAGGTGCAGGCAGACGTGTCAAAAAATCTTAAACAAGGGGTGACAACCCGGTGGGACAGAACGACAAAGCAGGCCTGTGCCAGATTTTTCAGCGATGTCAAGGGGGATAAAAAGAAGAACCTGCACAGGTCAAAAGAGCAGATGACCACCATTGTGCTGGAGGCCATCAAAAAAATTTCTTCTTGAGTTTAAACAGTGTCCCCTTGAAAAAGCCACTGGGCGCTGGTTCCTCCCGTTTCAACCTCTGGGTCAGATCGGCCAGGGGCTCCAGGGCTTCTGAGGCATCCGCCTCGATCTCCTCGATCTCCTCATCGATTTTTGCTCTGCCCTCGGACCTGTTCACCTGGAACAGCACATAGAGATCTTTCACCGCGTCCTGGATTTTTGTAAACTCCTTGAACGCCCCCTGCCTTGCCCTGGTCCATCTTCTCTTCTCTTTGGCCACGATCCGTTCTTGATCGGGATACTTCTCTCCCAGGCGCTCAATGCGTCCGATTTCCCTGTCAATGCGGAGGATTTCGCTGTTGAACCTCACAAGGCTGGTGTAGAGACCGGGAAATTGGGTAAAGGTGAACTTGAGGACTTCCTGGGGCAGGGCGACATGGTCAAGCTCTTTTTCCACATAAACAGGCTTGTCATTGTCGTTTTGGCCGGCAAAGTAGACGTTGTAAACCACAGCGCCCGATGCGGCCAGGGCAGCGGCCAGGGCCACAAAGAGAAGCAGCTTTTTCAGGGTGAAAAACTTTTTCTTTGGCCCACCCTCTGTAGAGGAAGATTGTTTTGCCTTTTTTGCCGCTTCTTTTTTTGCCGTCTTGGCCGCTTTTTTTTCGGCCTTTGCCGCCGCCTTGTCAGGGGCATCTGTTTTATCTTTTTTTCCAAACATAATAAGCCAATTTACCCGACACCGGTGAAAAAGTCAAAAAAAAGAAAAAATACCTGTTGCAAATTTTCACCATATGTGCGACAAAAAATAAACGGCGGCCCCTTGTCATGCCAGGGGACCTCCGGCCGAAAAAAAGTTCAGGCCGGGCTGGCTGTTTTTCCAGCAAACCAAAGGAGTTGTCAAATGGGTGAAAACAAGGTTGATCAATTGATAAACAGGATACTTTCTGCCACCGGCATCAGTTCCCAGACGGAACTTGCCAGGGCCATCGGCATAAACAGGTCCGGTATCACCCATGCCAGAAACAAAAACCAGATTCCGGACAAATGGATTGTCAAGCTCTACCGGAAATTCAGGCTCAATCCCGATTGGATCGAAACCGGTAAGGGACAGGCCTTCCTCGGCAGGGGCGCTGCCATGGACGCTGAATTCAAGGCCATCCCAAAAGTCAAGGCGCGGCTCTCTGCCGGGGGAGGCTCCTTTGACATCAGTGCCGACGTTATTCATCACATCTCCTTCCAGCACCAGTGGCTGGCCACCCGGGGAGCTGCCAACAGCATGGTTGCCATGGAGGTGTTTGGAAACAGCATGGAACCCGAACTCCGCCAGGGGGACACGGTGCTCATCGACCAGTCCCAGACCGACATCATCGCCGGCACGATCTACGCCGTCGGCGTTGAAGACACCATACTTGTCAAGCGCATCGAGAAACATCCCAACAAGCTTGTCCTCTGCAGCGATAACCGGGATTACGCCCCCATCTATCTGGACAAAGAAGAGATCAACAGCGTCAGAATCATCGGAAAGCTGATCTGGAGCAGCCGGGAATATCGTTAGTGGGGTTTTTTATATGAAACTCCGTCCAAAACACTGGAATGATTAGAGTTTCAATTTTCGTTGTGGCAGCGGTGACTGCCATGTATGTTTATATGAAACAGCCGATTTAGAGCCCCCGGCGGTTGCCTGTCAGGAACATTGAGAACCAAAGGAGATCAGACTTTTTCCCTGTCAGGCGTTAAAAAAAATCAAGCTGTTTGAGGACCAGTGGACCAGTGGCCGCAGGTCGCTGATTTTTAGCCTGGCAGGGAAAAAGTCCTCCGACGTTCTCGTTCCTGACAGGCAACCGCTGGGGGCGGCATTCTCCTGTTTCATGCTTCGTTGTGTCCGCCAGGACATGGGGTTTTATATGAAAGTCGTGGTGCGCCGGCTGCGTTAATTATGGACAATTGACATCACTGACGTTTCAAACTCTTGCCTTGATTTTTCATT
>DATFJZ010000124.1:0-5075 GCA_035268945.1 Desulfobacteraceae bacterium
TGCCCCTTATCTTTTCAGGAGAAATCCTGGGTTTCTGGGCCTTTGTTGTTGCATCCAGCCAACAAACCAACCTTGCCACCCTGCTGCCGGCGGTGAAAAGTTTTGCCGGAGAAATAGCAGAGATCCTACACAAAAGACAACAGTGGCTCCTTGAGGAGAAACGCAGCCAAAGCCTGTCTGGCCGACTGCTTCGACTTGATCCCAAAGAGGATGTCTATGACAGCGTTAACCACACCCTAAGCCTCCTTGGACGCAGGCTTTCCGTTCTGGATCTGGTTTTCAACGCCCTTGACGCCTCCATTGTACTGTACAATATATTCGGCCAGGTGACCCATGTGAACCAGCGTATGGCAGAAATACTCAAACAGATGAACATTGCCGTCTTTAAAATGAGTGCTCTGGATCTTGCTGTAAAACTCACAGACCACACCATGGAAGAGATGCGGGGCATCCTCAGTCAGACAATCATCAACCATGAGACGGCAACCCTCCATGTCACCCTGGCCGATGCCAAACGATCCTACCTGCTCTCCCTTCGGCCCCTTGTTGGAAAAGAGGAACATTTTGGCCGGGACGAAGCCTATCCCTTCAACCTCCAGGGTATTTTGTTTGAAATGATCGACATCACCGATATAAGGGATTTCAGCAGACTCAAGTCCGAGCTGTTTGAAAAGAGCAATGCCCATCTGCAAGACAGCGTAGAGTCCATGGGAAATGTCTGCATGCTCCTCGAGGATGACAACCTCATTTCCGATGAAAAATCAGCGCTTATTACCGAAATGGAGGGCAGGAAAAAGAATATCCAGAAGTTCATGGATGAACTCAACAGCTACATGGAGAAGGACAACTTTTCCAACGACTATCATATTTTCCCTCTCAGCGCCGGAAAACTCCTCAATGAGGCGGCCGCCGACCTTGAAGAAAAGGCCTGGACAAGGAAAGTCACCATCACCATCCCACCGTCTCCGCTGTCCGACCTGGTCATGGCAGCCCCGGCAGATGTGAAAGAGCTATGCACTGCCCTGCTTACCGTACTGGTGGAAGATGCCTATGACAATACCGCCGTCTCTGTCTCGTTAACACCCTCTGACAGCCACTACACCTTCACCATGACCAATTCAGGATACGGTATGCCCAATGAGGACTTTCAGCGTTATTTGACATCCAGCAGCCTTACGGACTCCAAAGCGTTTAAAAAGATTCACCAGATTTTTCCACGGCTTGGGATATGGGAAGGGGATTTGACAGGCAGCAGCCAAGTGGGGGAGGGAATTGAATTCAGGCTCCGACTGATCAGGTTCCAGTGATTTTCCAGCCTTGATCACAATCAGGTTAAAATTTTAATAACGACCATGGGCAGCGTGCTCACAACAAAGGATTTATGGGTCAAAGCTTATGATGAAGTTTGTGAAAAAACCATGACACCATCTTTGATGGTTTCCATATTTCCACCGGGCAGTCTTGCCAACTCGGTTACCACAACGGTGTGGATCGGTGTCTGCGTCACCTGCTTTTTCAACCTCAGGCTGGGATGGGTGTTGAGCGGGATGGTTGTCCCGGGATACCTTGTGCCCCTGATCATCATCAAGCCGATCTCTGCGGCAGTGATCGTCCTGGAAGCCATGGTGACCTACGGCCTGGTCTGGTTTTACTCGGAGTACCTCTCCTCCAGGGGCCTGTGGAACAATTTTTTTGGAAGGGACCGTTTTTTTGCCCTGCTCATCGTCAGCGTGCTTGTCCGGCTGGTGTTTGACACAATCCTTTTGCCCGTTTCTGCCGAGTATGTAACCGGCATGCTGGGGATCTCCTTTGATTACCGCAACAATCTCCACAGCTTCGGGCTCATCGTGGTGGCTCTTCTGGCAAACCAGCTGTGGAAACCGGGTCTGAAGAAAGGGATTATTCCCGTTGGTGTGACAATCCTGTCAACCTACCTGATTGTCCGTTATCTCCTCATGGGGTTTACCAACTTCAACATGGGCAATATCGTGTACATGTATGAAGATATTGCCGCATCCATGCTTTCCAGCCCCAAGGCGTACATTATTCTTTTGACCACATCGGTGCTGGCATCCCGGATGAACCTCCGCTACGGCTGGGATTACAGCGGTATTCTGATCCCTTCACTGCTGGCACTGCAGTGGTACCAGCCGATCAAACTGGTTTACACCTTTGCCGAAACCTTTGTTATCCTGTTGTTTGCCTCCATGGTATTAAGACTTCCCTTTTTCCAGGAGGCAAACATGGAAGGGTCACGAAAAACCCTTCTCTTCTTTAATATCGGTTTTGTATACAAACTGCTCCTCGGCTGGCTGCTTGTCTGGTTTTTCCCCGCACACAAGGTCACCGACTACTACGGATTCGGTTATCTGTTAACCACCCTGCTTGCCATTAAAATGCACGACAAGAACATTGCCGTGCTTATCACCCGGGCATCCCTCCAGACCTCCCTTGGCGCTGTTGTTGCGGCAAGCATTATCGGCTTCGGCCTCACCTTTGTCCCCAACATGGTTGCCATAAGCACCCCCCCGCCGCCAGCATTCCAGGAGCCTGCCAGAGACACTGCCGACATGGATCTGATGACGCTGCTGACGGCGGATGCCGTCAACCTGTTCAGCTCCCTGAAAAAGAACTCCTATGTATCGCCCCTGCCAAGGGAGAAGGAGATCTTCATGGAAGCGGTCAAGGCCGCCGAGCAGTGTGTACGGCGCCATGGCAAAACCGCCGGACAGTGGCATGAATCCCCTGGAAACAACAGCCTTCTCAACAGCGATACCTTCCACCGGGCACAAAAACTCTTTCGCCTGATCCATTACGAGCTGGTGCCTGTCATGAAAGGGCATCCCTACCTGTACGCCCATGAAAAAGAGCCGCAAAAAGGGTGGGGCAGTTACGTCTTTAATCTGGATTTTGAAAACAGCATGATGGTTCAGGTGCCGGCCCCCCTTGATGAACGGGGAAGCCTGGAATCCGGGGCATGGATCTTCACCTCTCTGAAAAGCCGCACCCTTGCCATTGGCGGTGCAGGCCTGAAAACCAACGACAACGGTGCTGCCAACATTTTACAACAGCCCAGCTCAATTTTCTCGATTTTCCAACGCCAGGCCATCCATGACGGCATCCTTCAGGTACGAACCCACACGGCAAAGACCATACGACGGCTCACAGGCCAACGGAGCCTTCCCTCGCTGGGTGATCCGCCGGTGGTGGACTCCATCCTCCGGGTAAAATCGACCCTGCCCCGGGGATTTGATCTGCCGTTTTTAAAGAAAAACCTCGACCGTTTTCACATGGAATGGAAGCTCTCCCCGTTTAAGAACCGTCTGGCAGAAACGGCAGGGCCTGAATTTGCCGAATTAATACTCAACCGCCGGGATGCAAGGAACCTGAAAATGCTCAAGATGCCCTTCTCCGACGTTGACGTCTCTTTTCAGCCCAGGGAACAGAGCATTGTGGGGTATCTCCAGGACTGGCTGCTCCGGGGAAAAGAGCAGATTGCCCCGAAAGGGTCCAACCGTTACCAGGTACCTTCCCCGGAAGCGCTTCTCTATTTTGACCATGAGATCCTCACCCCTCTGCTGAAAATCTCCAGGGAACTCTACTCGGGCAATGGATGGGAACCCCAGGCAGCCCGGGAACTTGAAGCGGTGAACGCCGCCGCTTCCGTTCTGGGGTATGAAGTGATCCGATATTCCCATCAAACCTCAAACCAGGATTACCTGATCCTGTCGGAAAGAGACACCGCCGGTCCCAAACGGTACTGGGGCCGCTATGTCTTTCGCATGGGCAGCTCAAATCCCTATACGGTACAGATCCCCCGGCCCCTCTCCGAGATCAATGTGTTTGAATACGGTGTTGCCCTGTTTGAACAGATCCATGCCTCGGCCCTGATGATCAGCACGGTGCACCCCCTTGCCAACCATGACGGCTCGTCAGACCTGATACAGATGAAAAACAAGGCAAGCCTTTACACCCTTGTCAATCAGGTGGTAACCAGGGAAAAAGGAGACGACCCCATGATGGCGGTTCAGTGCAGGGGCCTTGGCTTCAACCCCGATGCTCCCCTGGTGGACATCGACATCCTGCTGGCCTTCAGGTCCGGTGTGAAAATCTTCCACAGCCTCTCTCTGCTGAAACAGCGACTGGTGTCAACACTTCAGCAGGACGGGTTCAGGGTCAGGCTGGTTGACGGATCAAAAGAGACAGCCGGATATGAAGTGGGCGGTATTCCCCAGGCCATGTACCTTGATCATTCGGTGAACAAGGAGTTTACCATTGCGTGGCTGCCCCCGGAGACACGATCCCGCTACCGGCAGCAGACCCGGAACACCATCCACGAGAACCAGTTTCTCCAGCTGGGCATCACCACCGTTGAAAAGGATCTCCACCGGGAGATCACCAGGAGCGGAAAAGGACGGTTTGATTTTTCCACCAGGTACAGGAAAACCATGGAGGCATACCTGGAAAATCATGACATCATCACCCTTGACCACCTGATGCGGCAATGGCCGAAACTCGCCTACCAACGGGTGATAGACCTCAATTCAAAACAGGGGTTTCTGCTGATCTATTCCAGCCCTGACAGGCTGGCAGGGGTTGTCAACCTGGTGCCCAAAGAGCCCTCAACCCGGATGGCGGTGGAAAAAAAGGCTTTGAATCCCAGTAAGATCTCCGACTACATCGCAACAAGAACAGCATGGCTGGAATGGCGGAAAAAATGATGACACACTTCCTAAGGCAGCAAGTGAAAATAACTTATACATCTTGTTTGCCTTTTTATCTGTTTTCTTCGTTGGGACAAGGCTTACATATAGCCCGGACAAAACAGGCTGGTTTGATCATGGCTGTGGCCGCCGTGGTCTTCCTGGCCGCCCTGCCACTCTCAGCGGCCCTTGAGACACCCCCTCTGTCAAAGGGGAGCCGGGGCGAAGACCAGCAAAAACCGGCCGTATCCGGACAAGCTTCCAGATCCGGTCTGAACCGGGTCTACGACTATTTCACCACCACCTGGCTGAAAAAACTCAAGCATCCCGGTGCCAAAATCAGTCTGGCCTATGTCCTCAGCCGGAAGCACT
>DATFJZ010000125.1:0-5587 GCA_035268945.1 Desulfobacteraceae bacterium
CGGTTGGTCGGTCAGGAACATTGAGAACCAAAGGAGATCAGGCTTTTTGCCCTGCCAGGCGTTTGCGACAATCAAGCTGTTTGAGGACCAGTGGCCGCAGGTCGCTGATTTTTAGCATGGTAGGGCAAAAAGTCCTCGTAACGTTCTCGTTCCTGACCGACCAACCGTTGGGGGCGGGGATATTATAAAAACTGGATCATCGAGTTTCATGATTCGTTGTATCCGCCAGGTCCTGGTGGTTATTGGAAATTTTAATATGACACTAGTGGGAAAAATATGAAAAAAATAAACAAATGGATTTCCATGGAGGAAGCCCTGGAAGGGATACAAAGCCAGCAGAGCATCATGGTGGGGGGATTCGGGGTACCCGGCACCCCTTTTACCCTCTTGCAGGCCCTGGCAGAGAAAAAACTGAACCAGCTGACCCTGATCAAAAACGAAGCCAATGAAGCCGGCATGGGCATCTCCAACCTGATTGAAGCAAAGATGGTGACAAAACTCATCACCTCCCATCTGGGCCTTAACAGCACCGTCATAAAAATGATGAACAACAATGAGATCCTTGTGGATTTTTTCCCCCAGGGCATCCTGGCAGAAAAAATCAGGGCAGGAGGAGCGGGACTTGCCGGGATTCTCACCGACATCGGCATTGACACCATCTTAAGCCGGGACAAGGAGATCATCATGGTGGATGGGAAAAAAGCCATGGTTGAAAAGGCCCTGCGGGCCGATGTCGCCCTTGTCCATGCGGCAAAGGCCGACAGGGCCGGTAACCTTGTCTACACAAAGAGCGCAAGGAATTTCAACCCCATCATGGCCATGGCGGCTGACATTGTCATTGCCGAGGCAGAAGAGATCGTTGAAACCGGGGAGATAGACCCTGACCAGGTGCACACGCCGGCTGCCTTTGTGGACCGTCTGGTGGCGATCAACGAGATAACCCGTGAATACGAAGTCCTGGAGAGCCATGTCATACAAAAATAAAATAGCCAAACGTGCTGCAGAGGAGATACTGCCCGGCCAGGTGATCAACCTTGGCATCGGCCTGCCGACCCTTGCCATGGAGTACCTCCCGGAAAACATGCCGGTGATGATCCATTCGGAAAACGGAATCCTCGGCATGGGCAAACCTTGTGAAAACGGCAGGGAAGACAGAAACCTCATCGATGCCGGCGGCAGCTACCCCGAGGTTGTCACCGGAGCCTCGTTTTTTGACAGTGCCCTCTCCTTTTCCATCGTCCGGGGAGGCCGCCTCGATACGGCCTTTCTGGGCACCCTGGAGGTGGCTGAGAACGGAGACCTTGCCAACTGGATCATCCCCGGCAAATTTTCCCCGGGCATTGGTGGCGGCATGGAGCTTGCCCAGAAGGCCAAACGGCTGATCATCACCACCACCCATACCACAAGAAAAGGAGAAGCCAAGATTCTCAAACGCTGCACCCTCCCCCTTACGGCAAAGGAATGCGTTGACAGGATCATCACCGAGCTTGCCGTTGTGGATGTCACAGAGGCGGGCCTTGAGCTCAAAGAGCTGGCAGAGGAAACCACCCTGGATGAGGTGATCCAAAAAACCGGGGCCCCCCTGATCGTACCCCATGACAGGGAAGCCTCCTTTCCAAGGTTTTAAACAACAATACCAGATCTTCAGGATGACACAATGGAACTAACCGCTTCAGAGGAAAAAATCGTTAACACCGTTGAGAGCTTGACCGATGAGATCCTTGACTTCACATCGGCTCTGGTGTCGGAAAAAAGCACCCTTGGCAATGAAGCCGGGGCGGTGGCCGTCATGGAAGAACGGCTGAACAAACTGGGCTTTTCACCCTGGCGGATTCCCATTGACCACCAAACCCTCCGGGAGCATCCCGGGTATGCCCCTGTGCCATGGGAAGGTGGGGACAAGGACAATGTGGCGGCAATGGTCCAGCCGGAAACATTCAGCGGCAGATCCCTGCTGTTCAACGGTCACCTGGATGTGGTCAGTGCCGACCCTGTCGACTTCTGGGAGCAGGACCCTTATACACCGGAAATCCGGGGCAACTGGCTTTACGGCAGGGGCAGCGGGGATATGAAATCAGGGGTTGCCGCCATGACCTATGCGGTCCATGCCGTTGAACGGGCAGGGTTTCGGTTTACCGCCCCTGTCACCATTGAAGGGGTGATTGAAGAGGAGTGCTGCGGCAACGGCGCCCTTGCCTGCATCCACCAGGGACTTGACGCCGATGCCGTGCTGATACCCGAACCCTTCGGACCCACCATCCAGACCTGCCAGGTGGGAGTGTTGTGGTTCAGGGTCAGGGTAAAGGGAAAGCCGGTACACGTCCTGGAAGCGGGGGCCGGCAGCAATGCCATTGAAAAGCTCTTTCCCCTGATCCAGGCGCTGCGGGAACTTGAAAACGAGATGAACCGGGAGAATGTGCCTGAAGCGTACAGGTTGCTTGACCACCCTTTGAACCTGAACATCGGCATCATCCAGGGGGGGGAATGGACCTCAACAGTACCTGCTGCCGGCGAATTCCAGGCAAGGCTCTCCTATTATCCAGGAACCGACTACCAGGCCGTGTGCCGCAGGATCCAGCAGACCGTCCACAGGGCTGCAGAGAAGGATGCCTGGCTGAAAAAAAACAGCCCGGAGGTTGAATTCTTCGGATTCCGGTCCGATGGCCACTGTGTCAGCAGGGACCTTCCCGCCTTTTCCCTTTTAAACGACTGCCATAAAACATTTGCCGGAGAGGATGCCAGGGATTACATCTCCACCTGCACAACGGATCTCCGGGCATTTCATTTTTTCGGAAACGGCCAGGCAACCTGCTTTGGTCCTGCAGCGGAAAACATCCACGGGGCCAACGAAAGGGTCCATATCGACTCGGTGATCCATACGGCAAAGACCTATGCCCTTTTTGCCGCCCGGTGGTGCGGCATCACCGAATGACAAAAGCAGGGGGTCGGAATGTAACAAAACCTGTCAAAAACGTTATCCGTTAAGTGCCCCCGAAAGAAAATGTTCCAGACGCTTTTGATCCATCGGCACCGGATTGGTGCGGATATTGGCATCGGCAAGGGCCTTTTCGGCAATTTTCGGTATATGGCCCTCCCGGATACCGAGTTCTTTGAGGTTGACCGGCATACCGAGTTCCAGTTTCAAGTCGGCCACCCAGTTGACAAACGCATCAAAGTTATGACCCGGAAGATCCAGATAGCGGGCCGCATCCTCTATTTTTTCTTTGATCCGGCTTCGGTTCAAAGAGAGTACAAACGGCAAAAGCGTGCCGATGGCTCTTCCGTGATGCACCTTGAACATCCCGCCGAGTGCATGGGAAACGGCATGGCCCACCCCCAGACCCTTTTCAAAGGCAATGGCCCCCATGATGGAAGCGGCCATGGTATAACTTCGCGCCTTGATGCTCCGGCCATTGTGAAAAGCCGGAAGCAGTCCGTCTTTGATATACCGGATTCCCTGCAGGGAAACCCCGTCCAGCACCGGATGAAAAAGAGGACTGCTCAGTGCTTCGATATTATGGGAGAGTGCGTCCATGCCGGTGGCAGCGGTAAGGTACGGGATCAACCCACGGGTCAGCTCCGGGTCTGCAATGACCATTTTCGGCAGCAGTTCCGGATGGGCGATACTGGTTTTTCTGCCCTGTACGTTGTCCGTGATGACGGCGTTGGCATCCACCTCCGAGCCGGTTCCGGCTGTGGTGGGAACGGCGATGATCGGCAGGATGGTCTTCTTCACCGGCGGAGCTCCCGAGATGCCGGCCGAAAACGCCCATATCCGGGAAGGGCCCACCGCTGCTGCCAGTACAACGGCCTTGGCCGCATCAAGGGCGCTGCCACCGCCAATGGCGATCACCCCGTCGTGTCGGCCTGTCCTGAGCCGTTCCGCCCCGTTTTTGACCGTGTCGAAATCCGGCTCCGAATAGATCTCCGAAAAAACGGATGTAAAAACACTCTCTTTATGATTCTGCTGGATAATTTTTTTCACAAAGGGCAGTCTGGACACACCGCGGTCGGTGATAATCAACGGAGAAGAGATGCCCAGGGACCAGCAGGCAAGTGGAATTTCTTTTCTACGGCCGACGCCGAACCGGATGGTTGTCGGGTGATGCCAGTCCGCCTGTGTTTCGGAAAGCTTAATTTTCGGTCTGAATCGTGTCATAGCCTGTCAAGCTCCAGTCTTTCTAAAGTGGATTCAAACGGGATTCCGTTTGAATCCCACTGCCTTGCCGCGTAATAGTCTTTGAGCATTTTTGGAAGATCCGGCAACGTCCCGGCCGCACTTCCTTCCGGCCGGGGGGTAAAGAGTATCCGGCCGGGAAGCGTGTCCTGTTCTCCGGATATCCCGCACTTGAGATTAAACAGCCGTTTGATGTTGAATATCCGCTCCCCCGCTTTCATCAGGGAATCAACCGTGGATGCCATACCAGTGACGGCGGCATGGCATCGGGCAAGTTCGGATACCGTCACGGTGCCGGTGACGAACTTGCAGATCTTCAGAGAATCGTATATTCCCATCAGATCCTGCATACGGGCCGTTACCCTCCCTTTCTCCTCATTGTCAAACCGGGGCAGGGTCTCCCTGATCCCGATTTCGGGCAAAGTGACTGCGTCTTCAATGACGTGGGTCATACCGGCCAGATGGCAGGCCCCCCGGCTGGATGTGGCATAGGATACGGCAGAACTGAAATACGCCCTGGGATCATGGGCGGGAAGCTCGAGCCCCTTGACATGCATGGCGAACCGGTCCGCCTCTTTGCCGAGCCGTTCCGCCGCATACCGGACCCCCATGCCGAGAAGCCGGCCGATGCCGGTTGCCTTTCCAATCGCTTCGACCATTTGGATCATTTTCCCGGCATCCCCCCACAACAGAGGGTCGCCGCCAAGGTCCTTTTCCGTCAAAATCCCTTTCTCAAACCCCTCCATTGCAAAGGCAATCACCGCGCCCACGGAAATGGTATCCATGCCGTACCGGTTGCACAGATCGTTCGCCTTGATCACGGCCGCTAAATCATCCACCATGCAGTAACTTCCCAAAGAGGCTGTGCTCTCATATTCAGGGCCTGCCCCGCGGATATTTCCGAAACGATCGTCCTCCATTTCCACGACACGACCGCACCCCACAGGGCAGGCACCACAGGAAAACCGCTTTTTCAAATACCTTTCAGACACCGCCGCACCATCCAGGCGATGGGCGGTCGGGAAAGATCCTTCCCTGAAATTTTTCACCGGAAGATCCCCGCTTTTTTCAAGCTGGACAAATCCACCCGCCGTGCCGCAGCTTCCCAGCCCTTTTCCGGCATCGCCCACCTTCCGGGTCAGCCCCGAAATCATTTGCCTGAAGTCTTCGTTCTTTTCTGCGCTCTTTTTCCCGGGCGGTACCACGACAACCGCCTTGAGGTTTTTCGACCCCATAACAGCGCCGAGGCCGCATCTTCCAGCAGCCCTTGCATCACTGCCGTCATGCATGATCGACGCAAGGTGGACACCCTTTTCCCCGGCCTGTCCGATACAGGAGACAACGGCCTTTTTCCCGTATATCGCCTGAAGCCGGTTTGATGTATCAAAGGTATCCAGTCCCCATATTCCG
>DATFJZ010000126.1:0-3551 GCA_035268945.1 Desulfobacteraceae bacterium
TATGGTCAATATCTGCCTGCAGTCTGGCAAAATCATGGATTGCTCCTTATGGATGGTTATCTCAACGTTAGGACCATGCGTTGCGGGTCCAGCGCTTCCAATGGATGATCCGGCCGGTAATGCCTGATCCCTGCCGGACAACCCCTGTTTTATGCCAGATCCTGCGGGTAAGTCAAGAAGATTCAAAACTTCGGGGCTTCATCGCAACACCGGCCATCCACCGGAAGATGGACAATCAGAATTGCCAATACATCCCCTCCGGCTTGCATTTTCCAGCCGTTCAGGGTATAGTGGTGTGGTAACCTGATAGCTGTTGTATCAAGGAGAACCGGCAATCATTATTGAGGGGTGAGCCATGAAACGATTTGCAAAAACAGCGGTGCTGCTCTGGACAATAACCGTTCTTTTCTTCTCCCCTGCCACTGCCCAGGAAAAAGAGAAACCCAAAAGGCACCCCAGCCCGGACTGGGTCCATCCCAAAATGCGAAAAAATTATCCAGGATATGAAGAGAAAAAGAGAAAAAAAAAGAACAGCCCCATGTGGAAGTACTCAACCAACAGGCCCACAGGCAATATCAGGGGCGGTGGCACCACCGAGTACAAGGACTACCGGCCCTTTTTCACCCCCGACAAATAAAATATGTGCCCATTACCGCAACGCAGAAAGCAAGTAAAAGATCAGTTGCAATGGTATATTTTATTGTTTCTATGTCGGCCCTAAATCCGGCCAGAGGATTGATACTATGGAAAAAGACGCCATTGCGTTTGCTCCGGAAAAAAAACAGTTTCCAGACCAACGGGACAAGGAAAATCCCTGGAAAATCCTCATCATTGACGATGAAGATTCGATTCATGATATCATAACCACAGTGCTGGCCGACTTCACCTACGACAACCGGCCTGTTGTGTTTATCAACGCCTTTTCCGGAAAAGAGGCAAAGGCGCTTTTTAACCAGCATCCAGACACAGCCCTGCTGCTTGTGGATGTTGTCATGGAGACGGAAGACTCGGGGTTGAACTTTGTCCGCCACGTCAGGGAGACGTTGAAAAACAGCCTTGTCCAGATATCCATTGTCACCGGACAGCCGGGCCAGGCCCCGGAAGCCGATGTCATCGCAAAGTACAGGATCAACACCTACACCTCAAAGACAGAGATGACCTCCCAGAAGCTCATCTCCACCGTCACCACCTCCCTGAGGACCTACAAGCTCTCAACGGAACTTGCACAAGAACTTCAAAAACGGAAGAAAGCGGAAAAAAAACTCCAGAAACTCAACCTGGAACTGGAAGAGAGGGTGAGAGAGCGGACCCTGCAGCTGGAAGCGTCCAACCGGAAAGCCAGAGAAATGGCTCGAAAAGCGGAAAAGGCCAACCAGGCCAAAAGCGATTTTCTTGCCAACATGAGCCATGAAATCAGAACACCGCTGAACGGCATCATCGGCATGGCAAAACTGATCCTGGACGAAGACCTCTGCCCCCAGCTCAGGGAGTATGCCGACACCATCAACTATTCGGCCGACTCCCTTCTCACCATTATCAACGATATCCTGGATTTTTCTAAAATTGAAGCAGGGGAACTGACCCTTGAAAAAAAGGCCTTTTCCCTTGCCAGCACCGTCAGAAAAATCGTCTCCCTTCTCCGGATAAAAGCAGAGGAAAAGAACATTGCCCTTGAAGAGAGCATCTCCGACGCTATCCCGGAGCGACTGGTGGGGGATGAAGGCAGAATCAGGCAAATACTCATAAACCTTGCGGGCAACGGCATCAAATTCACGGAAAAAGGGAGGGTCAACATAACGGCAGGGCTTGAAAAAGAAGAGAAGGACCGAGCCGTAGTAAGGTTTGAGATCAGGGACACCGGCAGGGGTATTTCCCGGGCTTTCCAGAAGAACCTCTTTACCAAATTCTCCCAGGAAGACACCTCCATCACAAGGAATTACGGCGGAACAGGGCTTGGGCTTGCCATTTCAAAGAACCTTGCCGAGATGATGAACGGCACCATTGATGTTGAAAGCCAAATCCACTCCGGCACCCTTTTCCGGGTGTTTCTTACACTGGAAAAACCCCTGGAAAAAGAGTTCTTACCTGACACCGGCGAGCCGTGCCGGCTGGAAAATCGTCACCCCCCTGCCCTGCCGGACAGAAAGATCAGGATACTGCTTGCCGAGGACAACCCTGTCAACCAGAAAGTTACCCTGATCATGCTGAAAAAAAAGGGGTTTTCTGCAGATGTGGCCGTCAACGGAATCCAGGTGCTCAAGGCGCTGAATTCAGACCCCTACGACCTGATCCTCATGGACATTCAGATGCCGAAAATGGATGGTATTGAAACCTGCAGGATCATCCGGGACCCGGGATCGGATATCCAGTGCAAAGATATTCCCATTGTCGCCATGACAGCCCATGCCATGGAAGAAGATGTGCAGAAGTGCATGGATGCCGGAATGAATGCCACCCTGTCCAAGCCTGTGACCCCTGAAAAGCTCTTTGCAACCATCGCCAGGGTGGTCAGCTGACGGCTTCCAGAAGCGCGGCCATCGCCTTTTCGTCCAGGTCAACGGGGTTGCCCTTCATGCTGCTGGCCTGGAGGGCCTTGTGGGAAACTGCTCGGCAGACAGCACGATCAAGGCCGAATCGTGATAGGGAGGGCAGGTCCATCTCCACCACAAGCTCCCGGATCCAGCCGCAGCCCTGCTCAACTCCGGCCTGGCTGTTCCCCGTTAAAATCGCTGCCACCTCGCCGAACTTTGCCAGGCTGGAGGAGTCCGGGAAACCGCTTTGTTCAAGCTGCCTGACATTTTCCGCCATCACCGGTGCAAGAAGAACAGCGCAGATAAGACCGTGGGGAGCGCTGATCATCCCGCCCATGGGGCCGGCAATACCGTGGACCGCCCCGAGCTTTGCATTGGCAAGGGCAATCCCGCTGAAAAGAGCCGCCATGGAGAGGTCTTCCCTGGCATCGAGGTCCTGGCCGTTGCTCAACGCACGCCTCAATGAGCGGGCGCTCCTTGCCATGCCCTCCCTGCACAGGGCATCGGTGTACGGATTTGAAAACCGGGAGACAAAGGCCTCTATCAACTGGGTCAGTGAGTCCATTCCGGTGAAGGCGGTGACATCCCCCGGCATGAACCGGGCCAGGCAGGGGTCAACCAGGGCGACATCGGGGTACATCATCTCACTTCGCATGCTCACCTTGACCCCGTGCTCCGGGGAGGCAAGCACGGCATTGCAGGTCACCTCGGCGCCGGTGCCCGAGGTTGTGGGAACGGCAATCAAGGGGGCCGGCTGTTGTTCCAGGGGCTTTCCCCTGCCGATCACTTCCAGGTACTCCATGATATCGCCACTATTTGTTATCAGGGCGGCCAGGGCCTTGGCAGCATCCAAAACGCTTCCCCCGCCTATGGCAAGGACAACATCCACATTTGCCTGCCGGGCCTTTTCTGCGGCACCGGTCACCTGGTCAATGGAAGGCTCGCCCTTCTGGGCGAAGGTCTCCCAGGTGATCCCCGCTTTCTGCATTCCGGAGAACAGGAAGGAAAACCTGCTTTGGT
>DATFJZ010000127.1:0-7244 GCA_035268945.1 Desulfobacteraceae bacterium
CAACCTTCTGCGTGGACACAGCATCAACGGCAAGGATCCAGGAGTGCCATATTCTCCTTGCCCATATCTTATGCGACCTTGCCGAAAGGAGACTCTTCAATGGATAACACACTCCCCCTGGACCTCTCGGGCATCACCACCTACTCGGTCAAACAGAGAAAAAGCAAGGTGAATGTCAATGATTTTGCACTTCCCTGGGAGCCCGGAAAATCCTTTGCCGATTTTCTCAACCGCCTTCCCTCTATTCTTGCCTCAGAGGATCTCATGGCCGTCATCGCTGATATTGCCCGGGCGGCAAACAACCAAAAAGAGATCTGCTTTGCCATGGGGGCCCACGTGATCAAGGTAGGGCTAAATCCAGTGGTGATTGACCTCATGGAGAGAAGGATCATCACCATGCTCTCCATGAACGGGGCCGGCATTATCCACGACCTGGAGGTGGCCATGACGGGGAAAACCTCGGAAGATGTTGCCGAGTCCATTGGAGACGGGGCCTTTGGCATGGCGGAAGAGACATCCTCCTTTCTGGCCAGGGCGATCAAAAACAGTGCCCGCTCATCCATGGGGCTTGGCAGGGCCGTTGGCGAACTGATCAACCGGGAACAGCTTCCCCACAGGGACAAGAGCCTCACAGGGACCGGGGCCAGGCTGAACCTCCCCGTCACGGTCCATGTGGCCATGGGAACGGACATTCTTCACATGCACCCGGATTTTGACCCCGGCGCCTGTGGCGCAGCATCCCATCTGGACTTCAGGCGGTTTGCCGCAAGGATCGCCCGGCTGGAAAACGGGGTGTTCATCAATGCCGGGTCTGCTGTGATTCTTCCAGAAATATTTCTCAAGGCCCTCACCCTTGCCAGGAACCTCGGGTACACACCGGACCATTTCACCACGGTCAACCTCGATTTTATCCGCCACTACCGGCCCATGACCAATGTTGTCAACCGCCCCACCATGAAGGGAGGCAAAGGGTACAGCATCGTGGGCCACCACGAGATCTTGATCCCCCTGATTGCTGCCGGTGTCCTGGAGAAACTGGCCGATCCCGATGTTTTTTGACAGTGGCAGGGGTTGCAAAAGAGAAAAAAAAAGGGTAAAGTATTCTGATGTTCACCTGCTTTCAGGCAGGACCGGTGTTGTGCCGGAAAGCAAAACGAAAAAACAAAAGAGCAGAACAATCATCAACACCGCAAGTTCCAGGCACTCCAGACGGCCGAGGGTCGCTGCCCATAACTTTCTAATGGGAGAAGTCACCCTGCCTGGTTCGTTAACGGCAAAAAGAGGACAAGAAACCATGCCCATATATGAATTTAAATGCAATCAATGCCAAAACAGCTTTGAAACCCTGGTCCTGGGAGCCGAGACCGCCTCCTGCCCCTCCTGCCAGGGCAAGGACCTTACCAAACTGTTGTCACAATGCGGTTTTGTAAGCAACCTTTCCGGCCAGGACAATTCCGGCCAAAACGCCCCGTCGTCCAGCAGTTTTTCTTCTTCCTGCGGCAGCTGTTCTGCAGCAAGCTGCTCTTCATGCACAAGCGGATAACCCCATGAGAAACAGAATTCGAATCGGCACAAGGGGCAGCAAACTTGCCCTGTGGCAGACCAACTGGGTGAAAGCCCTGATCCAGCAGCATTTTCCCGAGCTCCAGGTGGAGATCGTTACCATCAAGACCACAGGGGACAGGATCACCGATCGCCCCCTGGCAATGGTCGGCGGCAAGGGGCTGTTTGTCAAGGAAATCGAGACAGCCCTTTTTGACAAATCCATCGACCTTGCCGTCCACAGCATGAAAGACATGCCCGGTGATCTTCCCAGCGGACTTGACATCGGGGCGATTCCCGTGCGGGAAAACCCCTTTGACGCGTTGATCTCCAGGAACAGTCTTTCCCTGACAGAGCTGCCCGGCGGATCAAGGATCGGCACCAGCAGCATGAGACGGGCCTCCCAGATCAAACATGCACGCCCGGACCTTGTTACCGACTCCATCAGGGGCAACCTTGACACCCGGCTGAAAAAACTCGCCTCCGGGGAGTTTGATGCCATCATCCTGGCAGCGGCAGGCCTGAAACGTCTGGGGATGGCCGACAAAATCTCCCACTTTTTTGACGACGCATCCATGGTACCGGCCTGTGGCCAGGGCGCATTGTGCATTGAATCCAGAGAAGAGGACCAGGAAATTGCCCCTGTGCTTGCGGCACTGGACGATGCTGAAACCAGGATCACCGTATCGGGAGAACGGGCCTTTCTCAAACGATTGGAAGGCTCCTGCCACATCCCGGTGGCCTGTTTTGGCAGGCTTGACAATGCCCGGGTTACCCTGACCGGGCTTGTTGCCTCGGAAAACGGAAAAGAAGTGGTCAAAGAGAGTCTTTCCGGGGATGCCGATGCTGTTGAGGCAACGGGCATCCAACTTGCCGATCTGCTCCTTGACCGGGGGGCCAGACAAATACTTGAAAATTTGGATATTTAGATGAAAAAACAGACAGGTAAAGTGTATCTTATTGGTGCAGGTCCCGGGGATCCGGGGCTTGTAACGATCAAGGCCGTGGCGTGCATCAAAGAGGCAGATGTGATTGTGTACGATTTCCTGGCATCCCCCTCCCTGCTCCGTTACGCCGGGGAAACCGCCGAGATCATCTATGTTGGCAAACGGGGGGGAAACCACACCCTAACCCAGGATAAAATCAACCAGCTCCTCGCCGAAAAAGCATCCCAGGGCCTTGTGGTGGCACGCCTCAAGGGAGGTGATCCCTTCATCTTCGGCCGGGGTGGAGAAGAGGTCGAGACCCTCATCAACTACCACTCCAGGGGAGGATCCGGCAACGAGCCCATCGATTTTGAAATCGTCCCCGGGGTGACATCGGCCATCGCAGCCCCGGCATACGCGGGGATCCCGCTGACCCACAGGGAACACACCTCGTCGGTCTCCCTGATCACCGGCCACGAAGACCCCTCAAAAAACCAGTCCAGCATCCATTGGGAGAGTTTTGCCAAAAGCAACAGCACGCTGGTGTTTCTCATGGGGGTTAAAAACCTTCCCTCCATTACCGAAAACCTGATCCGGCACGGAAAAGCACCGAACACTCCGGTTGCCCTGGTCAGGTGGGGAACAACATCCAGTCAGGAGACCGTAACCGGCACCCTTGACACCATCGTTGCGGCCGTCCAGAAGGCCAATCTCAAGCCGCCGGCGGTGATTGTTGTCGGGGATGTTGTTACCCTGCGGGACCAGATGAAGTGGTTTGAAAAAAAGCCCCTGCTTGGCAAAACAATTGCTGTCACCCGTGCCCGTCACCAGGCCAGCGAACTTGTTGCCCAACTTGAAGCCCTTGGGGCCGAGTGTATTGAAGCTCCTGCCATCGCCATCGTACCACCGGAAGATCCTGCACCCCTGGAAAACAGTATCAAGGAGATAGAGAGCTTTGACTGGCTTGTTTTTACCAGTGTCAACGGGGTGAAATTCTTTTTTTCCACCCTGTTCGCCCTGGGCAGGGATGCAAGAAGCCTTGGCCACTTGAAAGTGGCCTGCATCGGACCGGCAACCAGGGATAAACTCATGGAATTCGGGATCATCAGCGATATTCTACCGAAAACCTACCGCGCCGAATCCGTTGTGGAGGCCTTTTCAGTCGTGGCGGTCAAGGAGAAAAAAGTGCTCTTGCCCAGGGCCAGGGAGGCCAGATCCATCCTGCCCGAAGAGCTTGAAAAGATGGGAGCCGAGGTTTGCGACGTGGCTGCCTACGAGACCAGACAGGTCTCGGAAAGCAGTGAACGGCTTGTTCAGCGCCTCGAAAAAAAAGAGGTTGACTTGGTGACCTTTACCAGCTCTTCCACGGTGACGAATTTCAAGGCCATGCTTCCCGACCCCCGGTTTGAAGAACTGGTCTCCGGCGTTTCCGTTGCCTCCATTGGTCCCATCACATCGGCAACGGCCAGGGAGATCGGTATCCCCCCTGACATCGAGGCAGACGTCTATACCATTCCAGGCCTTGTGGAGGCCATTGCGGCCCGTTTTTCCGCCACCAGCCGGGAGAAGGAGCAGGAAAGCAAATGAGCTATCTGCCCCCCATGGAAAGAATAGACAACATTGACAATTCGGGAAGACGGATCAACTACCTGCGTATCTCGGTGACGGACCGGTGCAACCTGGCATGCCGCTACTGCGTGCCAAAGGAACAGATTCCCCTGCTGAGCCATGACAAGATTGCCCGCTACGAAGAGATCCTCAGGATCGTTGAAATTGCAGCCCAGCTGGGAATCACAAAGGTGAGGATCACAGGCGGCGAGCCCTTTGTTCGAAAGGGCATCTTCACCTTTTTAAAAGAACTCGGCGCCATCAGTGGAATCCGGGATATCGGTGTTACCACCAACGGGGTTCTTCTGGAAAAGCAGCTGAAGAACATCTTACGGACCAATGTCAGGCGTATGAACATCAGCCTTGACACTCTGGTACCTGAAAAATTCAGACAGATCACGGGAAAGGACCATTTCCACCAGGTGTGGCGGGGAATAATGGCGGCAAACGAAGCAGGTATTGCACCGATCAAGCTCAACTGTGTGGTCATGAGGGGGGTCAATGATGATGAAATCAGCGACCTGGCGACCCTTGCCGAAAAACACCCCTTTCATGTGAGGTTCATTGAATACATGCCCATGGGAAATTCTGCCATGGAACAGAACCAGGAGGTCCTTGTACCGGAAATCAAGGCAGCTGTGGAAAAACGGCTGGGCGCATTGGCTCCGGTGGAATCGGGATCCTTTGACGGCCCTGCAAAACGGTTCAAACCGGAAAACGCCCCGGGGGAGATCGGATTCATATCGCCTGTCAGCTCCCACTTCTGCCACCAGTGCAACAGGCTGAGGCTGACATCCACCGGCCGTCTTCGGCCCTGCCTGCTGAAAAATGATGAAACCGACATTCTCGGCCCCCTGCGCCGGGGAGCGTCACCCGGTGAACTGCGGCAAATCTTCAGAACAACGTTGAAGAACAAACCCCTGTCCCACAGCCTTGACACCGATCAAGCCTGCAGAATTTCCTCCCAGATGTCAGCAATCGGTGGATAAAGAGGCAGTAGAAATATGTATATTTCAGATTCTCTCTTCAGTCGAATCGAAGAAAATGAAATCATAGCCGGGAAGTTTCACGACATTGAAGCTGGCATTTTATCCATCCTCAATTTTCAGGATTTTTTTGAGCAATTGCTGTTGACCATCGCCCAGACCTTTGCCATTCCCCATGTCTCGATTTCCATCATCGAAGAGCGGTCCATCTGCCGCCACATCGTCCAATCGGCCCCCCTCTCCTCCCGGCTCGACGTCTGCTTTGCCGTTTTACCGGAAAAAACCTTTTACCAGATCACCGGAAGGCAAAAAAAAACCATTCTGGTCAATGACAATCTCCAATGTTACTCCCCCCTGTTCCCCCCGAATCCCGGTGAAACGATTCATTCCATGGCCATAACACCAATTTTCCTGGACGGTGAAACCATCGGAAGCCTCAACATGGCAGATAGCAATGGCCAGCGTTTTTCACCGGGCATGGACACGGCCCTGCTGGAACGGCTGGGGCTGAAAATATCCCTGTGCCTCTCCAATGTATCAGCCCACGAAAAACTCAGATACCTGGCCTTCCATGACCCCCTCACATCCCTGTTGAACAGGCGGGTAATGGAAAAAATCCTAAAGAGGGAATTCTTTCGTGCCAGCCGGTACGCAACGGATCTTTCACTGATCTTCCTTGACCTGGACGGTTTTAAAACGATCAACGATTGTCACGGTCATGACGTTGGCGACCGTGCCCTGGTTTCGCTTGCCTCTGTGCTGGTAAAATTGAAAAGGGGATCGGACGTGGCGGCAAGGTTTGCCGGGGATGAATTTGTCATTCTGCTGCCTTCCACCACTCCTGACGATGCTGGGCACTACATGGCAAGGGTGGTGGAACATCTGGACAAAAACCCTGTAAAAGAAAACGAAAAGATCGTCAAACTAAGCCTAAGCTACGGTATTGCATCGATCCGGGAAAACGATATCGCCTCTCCTGCAGCCCTTTTGAAACGGGCCGACACCAGGCTGTACAAGGTCAAGAAAAAAAAGGGGAGGGGCTTATTTGATAATAAATAGGCCCCTCCCCTCTTTGTGCACAAACAACAAATTACAAGCACCAAATTACAAACTCCTGACTGACAGTCAGGAAATCACAAATTCCAAAGCTCAAAGCTCAAAGCTCAAAATAAACAAATGAACATTGTTTTTTGTTTTATTGCTGCTTACACGAAAGTCCATGTAACCATCTGGGTTTTCGTGGTTTTTTGTGGGCAGAACGAGGTGTCAAGAGGTCTGCCCGAGGTTCTTGGGATCCGTGGAAGTTATTTATCGCTGTCTGCTGCCTGCTATTCAGTAACCAGCTCGATCATCGACATGGAAGCAGCATCCCCGGATCTCGGACCAAGCTTGATGATCCTGGTGTATCCGCCCTGTCTGTTGCCGAATTTATCAGCAGCGTCGTTGAACAGCTGGTGTACCACATCCTTTTCCCTTATAACGGAAAAGGCCTGGCGCCTGGCGTGGAGATCTCCCCGTTTGGCAAGGGTGACCATCCTGTCGGCAAGCTTTCTAAGTTCCTTGGCTTTTGCATCGGTGGTTTTGATGCGGTTGTGCTTGAACAGGGAAGTTACCATGTTCCGGAACATGGCCTTTCTGTGGCTTGAAGTACGATTGAGTTTTGCGCCTGATTTTCTATGTCTCATGGGAAAATTTACTCTCCTTCATTATTGGAATCCTCATCCGGTGGCTCAAAACCGTCCAGGTTCATGCCAAGGGTAAGATCCATGGAACTTAAGACCTCTTTGATCTCATTCAGGGATTTCCGGCCAAAGTTCTTTGTTTTGAGCATTTCATTGTCGGTCTTCTGAACCAGCTGGTAAAGTTTGAGGATCTGGGCGTTTTTAAGGCAGTTGGCACTTCTCACCGAGAGTTCCAGTTCGTCAACACTCCTGTAGAGATTGTCGTTGAAGGCCTTTTCCGTATCATCGCCCTCGTTCTCATCCAGATCGGGCTCCATCTCTTCATCAAAATTGATAAACGGGTTCATCTGCTCTTTTAAAATTTTTGCCGCAAATGCAATGGAATCCTCAGGAGCTACGCTGCCGTCGGTCCACACTTCCATGGTGAGTTTATCATAATCGGTTTTCTGGCCTACCCTGGAGGTTCCCACAACATACTTTACCCGTTTGATGGGGGAAAA
>DATFJZ010000128.1:0-4751 GCA_035268945.1 Desulfobacteraceae bacterium
GGTTCTGGAACCTTTTCTGAAAAACGCAAATTTCAGGCGGGCCATCAAGGATTTTGAGTCTGACCAGTTCAGGACCTATGACAAACGGATCAAGAGTGATGTCAATTTTCTCATCAGCAACATGATGAAAAAATTCAACTATACCCGCCAGGGGGCCAATGAGGTTTGCATCTACGTGATTGACAGCGATCTTGCCGGCAAGTTCAAATAACCGGCATGGCCGGTCCATGGTCACCTAACCGGCCATTAAAAACCTCCACTTGAGCCAGGCTAAATTCGTTTGAATCCTATAATCCCAGATAACCGTTTCTTACATTTTCATCGGCCTTTTCGCCAAGGTTGTATCGATAGTACATCCGGGCAAACTCCCGGCCCTTGATGGTACCTTTTGTTTTCCCGTTTAACATCAGGGTCAGGCCTTCTCCAGGGACATAAACAGACTCGGAGGTTGACCCCACCTTCATGTCCTCGTCAAGCCAGCTGGCATACCGTTCAATGTCGTCACGGTGTTTTTTGACAAGATCAGCAGGGTTTGCCTTTTTCATGGCCTCGATAAAACCGTGCTGGATTTTTTCCGCCGTTGCCTTGTTCGTCAGATAGTGCAGGTAAAAGTACTTGACCTGTTCCGACATAATGGCCTTTTCGGCATTTTGCGTCGGGTTTTCCAGGTAAAAGCCTCCGGCATACACCTTGATAAAAACAAATTTTTTCCGCAGGGCCGTCCCGTTGAGAGAAAGGGTCTTGCCCTTGATCTCTTTTTCTGCCGGAAAGGTAACGCCTTCAATCTCTGCTGCCGCAGCAGATATGGTGGAAAAAACAAACAAAAAGAAAAACAGCGCAACGGACATTCTCTTGATCATACCAGTCTCCTTGTGTTTTCATTGCTCACCCATCTGCAGACGCCCGCCTGCCGGGCAGGTTGTCACTAGTGGCCGTGGAACAGCATCGGGTGAAGTAAAGGGCCTTGAAACCAATCAAAAAACCTGCTTTGGTCTGGTAAATGTTAACAGTTCCATGACCCTGAAGGTTCTGACTTTGCAATAAACGTTTTATAACACAAACACCGTTTCCTTCATGACATAGATTGCAACAATTTTCCACCTTTTTTTATTGCCTTCCAACCGCCGGTGTTGACCGATATCGGGCCATATTCACAATTCAGGTAAAAAAGGGCCTTCCTTTGTCTTTTTTTAAAAATTTTTGAGGCAATTTTTGAGCGGAAACTTTAAAAATAGGCAATGTATAAAAAGACAACATTTATTCCCGTACCGGTTACACCGTTTCCGGTTTCACCACAGGGTTCTCCTTGAGATACTCCAGGCGGTTCAGACCGTTGATATAGGCCAGGGCACTGGCCGTGATAATGTCCGGATCAGCCCCCTTTCCAAGGGCCACCATGCCGTCTTCCTGAAGTCTCACCGTTACCTCTCCCTGGGCATCCGTACCCGAGGTCAAGGCGCTGATGGAGAACCGCAGCAGTTCGGATTTTGTGTCGGTAAGTCTTGCAATGGTGTTAAAAACGGAATCGATGGGACCGTTGCCCTCGGTGGCCCCCTTTGTCACTCGATTGTTGATCGTCAGGTGGACACTTGCCGTGGGATACACCGATGTGCCGCTGGTGACGTGGAGATACTCCAGGCTGAACACCTCATTGCTTCTCAGCACCCCTTCGTTGATCAAGGCCTCGATATCCTCGTCCAGAATGTGTTTTTTTCTGTCGGCCAGGTGCTTGAATTTTTTAAACACCGTGTTCAGTTCCTCTTCGGAGAGGTTGTACCCCATGTTCGAAATGTGGGTGTGCAGGGCGTGCCGGCCGGAATGTTTGCCCAGAACCAGATTGCTCTTGTTCAACCCGATGGTTTCCGGTTTCATGATCTCGTAGGTCATGGGGTTTTTCAACACCCCGTCCTGGTGGATGCCGGCCTCGTGGGCAAAGGCGTTGGCCCCGACAATGGCGCGGTTGGGCTGCACCATGATGCCGGTGATCATGCTCACCAGTCTGGAGATGGGGTAGAGCCCTGTGGTATCAATGGATGTTTTCTCAGGAAAATAATTGGGCCGTGTGCCAAGGGACATGACAAGCTCTTCCAGGGAGGTGTTGCCGGCCCGCTCGCCGATGCCGTTGATGGTCACCTCTGCCTGCCTGGCACCGGCCCTGATGGCGGCCAGGGTATTTGCCGTGGCAAGGCCCAGGTCGTTGTGGCAGTGGACACTTAAAACGGCCCTGTCCATGTTGGCCGTATTGTCCATGACATATGTCACAAGGCCTGAAAATTCCTCGGGCACTGCATACCCCACCGTGTCGGGCAGGTTCACCGTTTTTGCCCCTGCCTGGATTACTGCTGAAAAGATGTCGCAGAGAAAGTCCGGGTCGCTCCTTGAGCCGTCTTCGGCGGAGAACTCGATGTTTTCGGTGAACGTGGCGGCGTATTCAACGGCCTCGACAGCGCTGGCGATCACCTCTTGTCTTGACATCTTGAGCTTGTACGTCATGTGGATGTCCGAGGTGGCAATAAAGGTGTGGATCCTCGGTCTTTTTGCCCCCTGGATCGCTTCCCAGGCCCGGGCGATGTCGCTTTTAGATGTCCGGCACAGGGCGGCGATCTCTGTTTTTTCCAGTTTTTCAGCGATCATCTTCACGGCGTTGAAATCCCCTTCCGAGGCCGCCGGAAAACCGGCTTCTATGACATCCACCCCGAGTTTTTCAAGCTGGGTGGCGATGCGGAGCTTCTCTGCAGCGTTCATGCTGGCCCCTGGAGACTGTTCTCCATCCCTTAATGTGGTGTCAAATATGATGATACGGTTGTCTTGTTCCATTGTTTTCTCCTAATGATTATTGTTCAAAACCCCACCAGAACTCCGGCAGAATCCCTTGGGTAACAGCGGGATCAAGGCCTGCTGTTCAAAGAGAGTTTGTATTGAAAACTGTCGGCCAGAGCCTGCCAGCTTGCCTCGATAATATCCTCGGAAATACCGATGGTGCTGAAGATATTGTCTTGATCCCTGGACTCGATGATGACGCGGACCTTGGCATCGGTTCCGTCGCTGCCTTCCATGACCCGGACCTTGAAGTCCACCAGGTGCATGTCATTGATATCGGGAAAGATCTCTGACAGGGCCTTTCTCAAGGCATTGTCCAGGGCACTGACCGGTCCGTCTCCCTCGGCTGCGGTGATCACCGTTTCATGGTCAACCCTTATTTTTATCATGGCGTAGGCGTAGCAGGGCTTTTCCTTGTCCTTTTCAATGGTCACCCGGAAGGATTCCAGCTCAAAGTGGGGGGTGAACTGATTGGTCAGCTTTTCCATGAGGATTTTCAGGGAGCCTTCGGCGACCTCAAACTGGAAGCCCTCATCCTCCAGCTCTTTGATGCTGGAGACGATCTTTTTTCCAAAATGGCCCTTCTTGTCCAAATCCAGGCCCATCTCCCTTGCCTTGTACTCGATATTGCTCTTGCCGGACTGCTCCGAAACCAGAACCCTTCTCTTGTTGCCCACAAGTTCCGGGGGGATGTGTTCATAGGCCCTTGATTCTTTGACAACAGCGCTGACATGGATGCCCCCTTTATGGGCAAAGGCGCTTTTTCCCACAAAGGGCCTGGAGTTTAAAGGGGTCATGTTGGCCGTTTCACTGACGAACCTGGAAAGGGGTTTGAGTTTTTTAAGGTTGTTCTCCGAGATGCACTCTCGTTTCATCTTCAAGGCCAGCACCGGTATGACCGAGGTGAGATCGGCATTGCCGCACCTCTCTCCATATCCGTTGATGGTTCCCTGGACCATGACGGCCCCTGCACAGACCGCCGATATGGAGTTGGCAACGGCCATGCTGCAGTCGTTGTGGGCGTGGATGCCGAACTGTATCCCTGGATAACCTTTTTCCTCGATCTCCCGTCGCACCTGTGAGGTAATCTCCTCGACGTCATGGGGCAGGGTGCCGCCGTTGGTGTCACAGAGCACAATGGTGCGGCATCCTCCCCTGATTGCGGCCATGAGGGTGTTTACCGCATACTCCCGGTTTTCAATGTACCCGTCATAGAAGTGTTCGGCATCGTAGATCACTTCCCGGTTGTGATCCAGGAGAAAGGCGATGCTCTCCTGGATCATGGCAAGGTTCTCATGGAGGCTGTTCTCCATCACCGTCTCGACGTGGAGGTCCCAGGATTTTCCAAAAATGGTGATAACCGGTGCCCGGCTTTCAAGCAGGGCGGCAAGGTTTTCATCCCGGGACGGTGGGGTGTTGGGCCGCCGTGTGGCACCAAAGGCGGCAAGTTTTGCATGCTTAAGCGCCAGGGATCTGGCCAGTTCAAAAAAGCGCAGGGCATTGGGATTGGAGCCGGGCCATCCACCCTCAATATAGTGAACACCTATATCGTCCAGCCTCTTGGCAATTTTCAACTTGTCTTCAGGTGAAAAACAGATGTTTTCCCCCTGCATCCCGTCCCTCAGTGTTGTGTCGTATAATTGTATTGTCTGCATTGTAATGCCTGTTTTAAGTAGGTGTTGTGTCCGCCGTGGTGCTGCCGGGATTCATTGCCAGGAGATTCCGGTGGTGCAATTTGACGGTTTTTTCCATGTGGACGAGGGTCCACGGCTGTTCCATGAAACGGACTCAGGGAACTGAAAGAAAATAATCTACGCATATCGTGTAGGCATTTTGTTCGTATTCAAGGCGTGACAACCGGAGCATAGTGAGCTATGTGCCGGTTGTCACAACGTAGAAGACGGACAAAATGGCAAGCAGGATGCGTGGAT
>DATFJZ010000129.1:0-5173 GCA_035268945.1 Desulfobacteraceae bacterium
CGTGGCGGAAGATCCAGAAGGCGGCGGGGAGAAAACCGAAGACGCATCGTCCAAGAAGCTTGACAAGGCCCGGGAAGAAGGGCAGGTGGCCAAAAGCATGGAGGTACCCTCTGTGTTTGTCCTCCTGGCAGGGGTGCTGGCCCTTTTCGCCTTTGCCTACCATGTGTACACCAATCTCCTTGCCGTGATGGCCGACAGTTTTGTGTTCAAGGGGGTTCCGCTGATCAACGACACAGAGATCGTTCATCTGCTGTTTCTTTACTCCCAGCGGTTTTTCATTATTCTGGCGCCCCTCCTCGCTGCCGTGTTTGTTGCGGCATTTGTCTCCAATGCTGCCCAGGTGGGGTTGCAGATCTCCTGGAAGGCCATCGAGCCCAAGCTTTCCAAACTTGATCCGGTCAAGGGGGTTGGCAAGATCTTCTCGTCCAAGTCCCTGGTGGAGATGGTCAAGAGCATTCTCAAGATCGGTGTGATCTTTGCCGTGGCCTATTGGGCCATCGAGGCCGAAAAACACCAGCTTGCAATGCTATACGACCACAGCATCGGCTATATTCTTCTGTACATTCTGAGGATCTGCTTTTATATTTTCATCAAGGTGATCCTCATTATGCTGATCGTTGCCCTGCTGGATTACGCCTATCAAAAATGGAAATTTCTTGATGATCAGAAGATGACAAAAAAAGAGGTCAAGGACGAGCACAAGCAGACCGACGGGGATCCCCAGGTCAAATCACGGATCAGGCAGCTCCAGTACGAGGCGGCCCAGAAGCGGATGATGGCCGAAGTGCCGGAGGCCGATGTGGTGGTCACCAACCCCACACGCCTTGCCATTGCCGTGAAGTACGACGGCATGACAATGGATGCCCCAACGGTGGTGGCCAAGGGAGCTGGTGCTGTGGCTGCCAATATCAGGCGGATTGCCGAGGAATCCAATGTCCCCCTGGTGGAAGACAAGATGTTGGCCCGGAATTTGTATGAGCATGTAGATGTGGGAGAGGCCATTCCGTCGGAACTGTTCCAGGCCGTTGCCGAGATCCTGGCCCAGGTCTACAGACTCAAGGGCAAAAGCCTCTGACAATCCCACATTGCGGAGCCTGGGAATCAACGGGGAAGGCCGAAGTCCTTATCGATCCCGGCAGGGGGCAGATCGGTCTCTGTTCAGCCTAACGTGGACGCTTTGGGTCCCAAGTCATGATCAAGCCCAACAGAGAGTGTCGGGTTTTTGGCGGGGGTGTCAAGGATCGGACGGCAAGGGGCAAGGAACAAGAGACAAGAAGCAATATAAAAGAAACTTGAGGCTTGAGAGGAGAGCAGATGGCAGCAGAAACAACGGGCATCATGGCAGGCATACGAAGGGAAGGATCGGACATTGCCATGATCCTTGCCCTCATCGGGATACTCATGGCCATGGTGCTCCCCCTTCCCCCCATGCTCCTGGATTTTTTCCTGGCACTGAATATCTCCTTTGCCGTGATCGTGCTGATCTCCACAATGTACACCAAGGCACCCCTGGATTTTTTCATCTTTCCGTCCATGCTTCTGGTGCTGACCCTTTTCCGGCTCTCCCTCAACGTTGCCTCCACCCGGCTGATCCTCCTCCACGGCAGTGAGGGGGAACTCGCCGCCGGGGCAATCATCAAGTCCTTTGGCAGCTTTGTGGTGGGGGGTAATTATGTGGTGGGCATGGTGATCTTTATTATACTGGTACTGATCAACTTCATGGTCATCACCAAGGGGGCCGGCAGGATCGCCGAGGTTGCCGCCAGGTTCACCCTGGATGCCATGCCGGGCAAG
The DNA here is from genome assembly GCA_035268945.1 of Desulfobacteraceae bacterium. Taxonomy (GTDB): domain Bacteria; phylum Desulfobacterota; class Desulfobacteria; order Desulfobacterales; family Desulfobacteraceae; genus DATFJZ01. Next base: position 1,795 of record DATFJZ010000129.1, read on the forward strand.
CAGATGGCCATTGATGCCGATCTCAATGCCGGCATGATCGACGAGGTGGAGGCTGGACAGCGGAGACGGGAGGTGGGCAAGGAGTCCGAGTTCCACGGTGCCATGGACGGTGCCAGCAAGTTTGTCCGGGGGGATGCCATTGCCGGCATCATCATCACCTGCATCAACATTGCCGGCGGGTTCGTCATCGGCGTTCTACAGCAGGGCATGACCATGCAGGGAGCCCTGGCCAACTATACCCTGCTCACCGTTGGTGATGGCCTGGTCTCCCAGATTCCGGCCCTTTTGATCTCAACGGCTGCCGGTCTCCTGGTCTCCAGGTCGGGATCGGAAAACAGGATGGGAAAAGACTTCTCCTCCCATCTGTTGTCCAGTCCCACCCCGGTTTACGTGGGATCGGTCATCATCTTCTGTTTCGGCCTTGTTCCAGGCCTCCCCTCCTTTCCCTTCATGACCCTGGGGATCACCATTGGAACCTGCTGCTGGTATTTTATCCAGGGGCAGGAAGCCGAAGAGCTTGCCGAGGAGGCCGGTGCCGGAGAAGAGGCCGAAGAGGCCGGCGCACCCGAGGAGGTGGACCATCTGCTCTCCCTTGACACCATTGAACTGGAAGTGGGGTACGGGCTGATTCCCCTGGTGGACAAGGAACAGGACGGCATGCTCCTTGGCAGAATCCGGGCCATCCGGCGTCAGTTTGCCACTGAAATGGGGATCATCATTCCCCCCATTCACATCCGGGACAACCTCAAACTCAATCCGGCCCAGTACCGGGTGATGATCAAAGGGGTGGAGGCGGCCGGTGCCGAGCTTATGGCCAACCATCTACTGGCAATGGACCCCGGCGGAACGGCCCAGGAAATTGATGGTATTGAAACCGTTGAGCCGGCCTTTCAGCTGCCTGCCCTGTGGATACCGGCGGAACGGGAGGATGAGGCAAAGTTTGCCGGGTACACCGTTGTGGACAACTCAACGGTGATTGCCACCCATCTCACCGAAGTGGTACGCAACAATGCCCACGACCTTCTCGGCCGCCAGGATGTCCAGCATCTGCTGGACAATCTGGCCAAGTCCAACCCCAAGGCCGTGGAAGAGCTGGTGCCCTCCCTGCTATCCCTGGGCAATGTCCAGAAGGTCCTCCAGAATCTGCTCCGGGAGCGGATCTCCATTCGGGACCTGCTCACCATTGTCGAGACCCTTGCCGATTATGCTCCCATGGGCAAGGACCCCGATCTGCTGACCGAGTATGTGCGCCAGAAAATTGCCAGGGGAATGCTGAGCCCCTACCTTGGCGAGGGCAAGACCCTCCAGGTGATTACCCTTGACCGGGAGCTGGAGGAGATGCTGACAAAAAACATCAAACACACCGAACACGGCTCTTATCTGGCAATGGATCCCGGTACCGGTGAGAAGATCGTCCGGTCGGTGAACAGCGAAGTGGAAAAGGTTCTTGCCCAGGATGTCCAGCCGGTGATAATGTGTTCCCCGGTATTGAGACGTCATTTCAGGAAACTGGTGGAACACGCCCTTCCCTCGGTTTTTGTCATCTCCCATGCGGAAATCGTGGATGATGTCACCCTGACGGCGGGTGGAAAGGTGAAGTTTAAAAAATGAAAAAAGAGATCTTCAGGGCGGCAAGTATCCAGCAGGCGGTTCTCCAGGTGAAAGAGGCCCTGGGGGAGGATGCCATGATACTGGCCACACGGAAACTGCCCAAGAGCCCCAGTTCTCCCTATACCCGGCAGATGTTCGAGGTGGAAGCGGCCCGGGCCGGGGAGACCGAGGGTGGACACCGGACAGGGAGGAACCCTGGCAAAATAGAGGCTCCAGGGCAGTATGCTCCGGACAGGGAATACAGGGATCTTCGCCAGGAGCTTGACAGCATAAAGGATCTAATCTCCTTTGCGGGGTTTGGCACCGGGCTGCAGCGGATGATCTGTGCCTACCCAAAGTCCCAGGCCCTGTTTGCCTCCCTGCTGCGCAACGGGGTATCAGAGGGGCAGGTGACCTTTTTTCTGCAGAACGCCCTGGCTGCCATGGCAAAGGACGGAGTCGGCGAAGAAAAAAAAGCCGATCTTCTCAAAACGTATGTGTTAAAGGAGTTCCTCGGTCAGGTGGACACAAAATCCTTCTTTGATCAGCCGGTCAAGCCGGGACAGCCCCATGCCGCCGCCTTTATCGGTCCCACCGGTGTGGGCAAGACCACCACCATTGCCAAGCTGGCCGCCGAACTGAGCCTGAAGCAGAAGAAAAAGGTGGGGCTTGTCTCCATTGACAACTACCGTATCGGCGCCTATGAGCAGTTAAAGGCCTACTCGTCCATCATGGGGCTTGTATCGGTGCCGGCGTTTACCAGAAAAGACCTGGCAAACGCCCTGGAGAGGATGAAGCAGATGGATGTCGTGCTCATCGATACGGCAGGGCACAGCCATTCGGACAGCGTGCGTATGAACGAGGCCACCCAGATGATCAACGGGGATTTTGATATCTCCGTCCACCTTGTCCTGAGTGTGACAACGGATCTGGTGGATATGAAACAGGCGGCAAAGGGTTTTTTTTCATTAAAACCGGACAGCTATGTGTTTACCAAGATTGATGAGGCAAAGCGGTGCGGAAAAATTGTGGACCAGATAAGTGAAGCCAGATTGCCGGTATCCATGATAACCAATGGGCAGAGGGTTCCTGAGGATTTAATCATTCCAGATGCCAGCACGCTTTTGGGCGTTGTGCTGGGAACTGAGCAGGCAAAGGAGAGATAAGCGGTGGATCAGGCAAGCGGATTGCGAAATATTGTCAAGACAGGGGCTGGATCAAAAAAGGGGAGGTCTGGCAACGGCAAGCGGCCAAGGGTCATTGCCGTTACCAGCGGCAAGGGAGGAGTGGGAAAGACCAACCTGGTGGGAAATCTCGCCATCGCCCTGGCAGCCCTGGGCAAACAGGTGGTTATCCTGGATGCCGATGTGGGGCTTGGAAACATTGATATTCTGTTTAACCTGCGGCCAAAGTACAATATCAGCCAGGTGATCGCCGGTGAGAAAAGCCTGGCCGAGGTGATGATAAAGACCCGTCACGGTGTGGGGATTATCCCCGGCGGTTCCGGGTTTGCCGATCTGACCCAGCTTGGGGATGGTGAGAAGCTCAATCTGCTTTCGGCTTTTGAGGGCATAGAGGATAGCGTTGATTTTGTGCTGGTTGATACCGGTGCCGGCATTTCATCCAATGTGCTCTATTTTAACTCGGCAGCCGATGAATCCATTGTTGTTGCCACAAAGGAACCCACCTCCATCACCGATGCCTATGCGTTGATGAAGGTGTTGTCAAAAGAATATGGAACACGGTATTTTAAACTGGTGATAAATATGGTAAACTCGGAAAAAGAGGC
>DATFJZ010000130.1:0-7927 GCA_035268945.1 Desulfobacteraceae bacterium
CGCTCTTTCCGTGGACGAGGTGATCCAGCTTCATACGGCCCCCCTCTACCCGGTGTATATGATCGGCTTTGCGCCGGGGTTTCCCTACCTCGGGGGGTTGTCGGAACGGCTTTACACCCCGAGCCTTGCCTCTCCCCGCTCCCGGGTGCCGGCCGGGTCCGTGGGGATTGCCAACAACCAGACCGGTATCTATCCCATTGACAGCCCCGGTGGCTGGCAGCTCATCGGCAGGTGCCCGGTGAAACTCTTCGATCCGGGAAGGGAGAATCCCATCCTGCTCCAGGCGGGAAGCCTGCTAACGTTCACCCCCATCTCCCTGGAGGAATTTCACCGCCTGAAGGGGGAACAATGAAGGCCTTTAACGTGGTCGAGCCAGGGGCCTATACAACGGTGCAGGACAGGGGAAGGTACGGCTTTCAGCAGTTCGGGGTTCCCCCCTGCGGCAGCCTGGACAGCTTTGCCGCAGACATGGCCAACCTCCTCGTGGGCAATCTCAAAAACGAGGCCCTGCTGGAGTTCACCTTTTCCGGGGGGCTTCTCGAGGTGCTCTGTCCGGGGGATATTGCCATTGCCGGGGCAGACATGGAAGCCACCATCAACGATCGACCTGTTGACAACTGGTGCTCCTGCCCTGTTCTCCCCGGTGACCGGATACGGCTCAACCAGGTGAAGACCGGATGCCGTGCCTATCTTGCCGTGACAGGGGGCATTGACGTGCCCCTGGTGATGGGGAGCCGTTCCTGCTATACCGGCGCAAAATTCGGCGGGTTTGAGGGCCGTCCCCTGGCCGCCGGTGATCTTCTGGATCGGGGGGGGGGAACGCCCCTGGCCCGGCCAAGGGCGCTGCCCGGAGAGTATATTCCCCGGTACGGATCCGACATTGTGCTTCGGGCCATTCCCGGTCCCCAGGACGATTTTTTTGACCAGGGCATGGAGACCTTTTTCACCTCGCGGTTCACCGTGTCCAACCGGGCCAACCGCATGGGGTACCGCCTCCAGGGGGATCCTGTGCGGCAGAAACCGGGCATGCCAAAGAGCATCATCTCGGAACCCAGCCTGCCCGGGGGGGTCCAGATACCGGAAGACGGTCAGCCCATCATTCTCCTGGCCGAACAGACCGTTGGTGGTTACACCAAGATCGCAACGGTGATCTCTGCTGATATCCCGAAAATTGCCCAGGCAAAACCCGGGGAGAGGATCGCCTTCCAGCGGGTCTCCCTTGACCAGGCCCATGCTGCTTATCGAAAGAGAAGACGGTTTTTTGAAACACTTCACACCATGGATCTTGAGGTAAAAAAATCTGATACCATGGGAGAGGGGTTTTTCAGCAGCGATCTCTTCAAGCAGCGGATCCAGGACTATTTGCTCCAGGCGTAGCCGTTTTTTGTGGTTTTATTCTGATCAGGAGCCTTACCATCAGACCTTGTGAAAATCACGCTAAGGCTTTACGGCTTTTTCTGTACCTTATGCTTCCCGAGGTCTGTAACATTAACCCTGTTTAAAAAAGGATTTGTAACAATGAACACATTCAAAAAGATCGTGGTTGCAACAGCCCTTGTACTTTTTACTGTTACGCCCTCCTGGGCTGACAAGACAGTAAAACTTGACCTCAACGCCGTGTATGGCTCCACAAGCTTCCACACCATGGGGGCCATGGATTTTGCCAAACGGGCCGGGGATTACTCCAACGGCACCCTTGACATCACCGTCCACCCCGGGGGAAGCCTGGGGTTCAAGGGGCCGGAGCTTCTCAAGTCAGTCAATGATGCCCAACTTCCCATGAGCGACATCCTCATGGGAGTGGTGGCCGGCAGCGAGCATGTGTTCGGGGTGAGCTCCCTGCCCAGGCTTGCCACCTCCTTTGCCGAGGCAAGGGCGTTGTACGACGACTGCAAGCCACTGTACGAGAAGGCGGCTGCCAAGTGGAACCAGAAGATGCTCTATGCGGCCCCCTGGCCCCCCAGCGGGCTGGTGACCAAGAACAGGGTTGCATCGGCTGACGATATTGCTGGGCTCAAAACAAGGACCTATGACAAGAACGGGGCTAATTTTTTGAGGGAACTTGGCGGGGCACCGGTCTCCCTCCCCTGGGGGGAGGTGTACTCGTCCCTGAGGACCGGGATGATCGATTCGGTCTTGACCTCTGCCGAATCCACGAAAAACGGAAAATTCTGGGAGGTGCTGGGCCATTTTACAAACATCTACTACGCGTTTCCCCTGAACATGGTCACCATCAACCTTGATTACTGGAACTCCCTGTCCGGGGAACAGCAGCAGGCCATGATAAAGGCTGCAAAGGATACCGAGGCCAGCCAGTGGAAAAATTCCGAGGCCAAAACCACCGAGGCCATTAAGGTGATCAGGGAGAACGGGTTTGTCATTTCAGACCCCACTTCTGCCCTGTCAGAGGAGATGGACAGGGCAGCTGCCGTGATTGTTGAGGAGTATGCCGGTGACGCTGACAAGGCCACCCGGACCGTGCTTGATAAGTACTTAAAATGAAAAAAGCCGTTAAAATAATAGAGGGCCTCTCCCTTGGAGGGGCCTATCTGTCAGCGATTTTCATGGTTCTCATCGTCGTTTTCATTGCGGTGGAGATTGTGCTGCGGTCGGTTTTTAACGCCTCCACCCTTATTGCCGATGAGTACAGCGCCTATTTCTTCGTGGGGGTGGTGGTGCTGGGGCTGGGCTTTACCCTCATGGACGAGGCTCACATCCGGATAACCCTTTTGACCTCGTTGCTCGGGGAAAAGGGGAAAACCTTCCTGGATATTGTGGCAACCGTGGTGGCCATGGCCATCACTTCCTTTGCCCTGTACCATACAACCATCATGGTGTTCGAGTCCTGGCAGCTGGGAATGCAGGCCGACTCCATCTCCGAGACCCCCATCTACCTGTCCCAGGTGGTTATTCCTCTGGGGCTTGCAATGCTTGACCTCCAGCTTCTGGCACGAATTTTAAAGAGGTTGTCATGATTTCAGATCCCCTAGTAATGTCCCTGGTGCTCTTCTCGTTCATGTTTCTCTGCCTGTTTTCCAGCCTCTGGATCGGTTTCTCCCTGATGGCCACGGGCATTTTCAGCATGCTGGTCTTTGATCTCAACCTGCCGCCGGTGATATCGGTGTGGGATAAAATCGGCGGGCTTCTGGCCAACTCCATATACAACAGCACCAACTCATGGTCGTTGACGGCCCTTCCCCTTTTCATCCTCATGGGCGAGATTCTATACCGGACAGCCATTTCCACCAAGCTGCTCAACGGGCTTCTTCCCTGGCTGTCAAAGATTCCCGGCAGGCTGCTGCACATCAACGTGTTTGCCTGTTCACTGTTTGCCGCCGTGTCAGGGTCCAGTGCGGCCACCACGGCAACGGTGGGCAAGATCACCCTGGACGAGCTGTCAAAGCGGGGGTACAGCCGGAACCTCGCCCTGGGCTCCCTGGCAGGTGCCGGCACCCTGGGGTTTCTCATCCCCCCCAGCCTCATCATGATCATTTACGGTATCCTCTCGGACACCTCCATTGGAAAATTGTTCATTGCCGGGGTGATTCCGGGCCTGATGCTTGCCGGGGCCTACTCCCTCTATATCATCATCGCCGCCGTTATCCGGCCCGGGGTGATACCGAAGGATTCGGAATCCTACACCATGGGCCAGCGGATGAGGGCTCTGAAGGACCTGGTTCCCATTCTCGGGTTGATATTCGCCGTCCTCGGGGGGATCTACATGGGGGTTACCACCCCCACCGAAGCGGCAGCCATTGGTGTCATCGGCGCCTTGATCCTGGCTATCGCCTTCAGGAACCTTACCTGGGAGATATTCAAGGAGGCCCTGATCAATGCGGTAAAAACCAATTGCATGATCTGTTTTATCATCCTGGCTGCGGCCTTCCTCTCCCAGATTGTGGGATTTGTGGGCATTGCCAGGGCGGTGAGCGAGTACATCGCCTCCCTTGGTTTGTCGCCCTATGTGCTGATCCTGGTTGTGGGGCTGATGTACGTACTTCTCGGCATGATGCTGGACGGCATTTCCATTGTTGTCATGACCCTGCCCATCGTGCTGCCCATTGTGACGGCGGCGGGGTTTGAGCCCCTGTGGTTCGGGATCTTCCTGGTCTTCATGGTAGAACTCTCCCAGATAACTCCGCCCGTGGGATTCAGCATCTTTGTCATCCAGGGCATTTCCCATGAAAAGGTCTCTGCCATCTTAAAGGCAACCCTTCCCTTTTTCATCATCATGGTGATCATGGTGATCCTGGTCACCATGTTTCCAGGAATCGTCTCCTATCTGCCGGAAAAGATGGTGTGATAGGCAACCCCTGTTTTGTGTGCCCAGCCTAGAAATTGAAATTGCTGACCCCGCTGGTCCACGAATGAATGGATTTGACCAAAGTTATGATCAAGCCCTAACCCCGCCATGGAAGCAAGAAGAACGGGGGGACAGACCTCACGTCTATCCCCCCCAACTTTTTTTCTTTGTCGCCCGACTACACCTCTTTGAGGTTGTCAAGCTTTTTTTCCAGGGGTTTTATCTCCTCTTCCCTGCCCAGCTCTTCAAGTTTTTTCCGGAGAATCTCAAGCTCTTTTTTTATGGCAGGAAGGGTCTCGTTGTTGAATTTCTCCCTGACCGTATCTCCTTTTTCTTTAATATCATTGACAAATCGGTCCAGCTGGCTTTCAAGCTTTTTGTACTCTTCTGTTTCCGGGAAAGTCTTGAGATCGGAAACAAATTTGTTGAAACTCTTTTCAAAGGTTTCAAGAAAGGGGGTTATCTCCACGAACGGAGATGGGGGCGAGTTTCCCTGAATCACAGACCCGCTTTTAAGGGGTTCACCCCCTTTCTCTATAAGGGTGATGATTATCGCCTTCTCACCGCTGTTCAGCGGTGAATCCTGGATGTGAAACCGGGATTTGCCGGTGACAACTGCGGAAAAATCCGGTTCGATCTGAACCGATACCAGATAGTCCCCCTTTTCCCTGTAAACAATCTTGTTCACCTTGCCAATGCGGTTTTTTTCAAACACAACAGCGTTGCCGGTTTCAATACCGTTTGTTTCGTTGAAGGCTATCCTGTAGTCCAGGGGGCTGCTGCACCCGAAAAAAAGCAAAATGCCCGTGCATATCAGGCAGAAAAGTATGGACCTGTTTCTGTTCATGGGTCTTTTCCTCATTCGATGAAGGTTGAAGGGAACTTGATCATAACGTCGGCCAAATCCGTTGATTCGCGGCTTCCGTAAGGCTATGATCAAAGCCTTTGTTTCTCTGTGGTGAGCGGTCACCGCTCATCTCGAAAAGCATACCATACTTTCCAGGGGGAACAAAGGGCAACTTTGGAGCTTGATCAGAACAGCGGCCAGATCCGTTGATTCATGGGTAAAAAGACCAAGGGGGGGCAGGCACGATGCTAACGACCATAATCAGAATTGCTGATTTTACCTTGACAGACAAGCCGTTTGATAGTTTTATGTAAAAGAAAAGAGTTTCACTCTATCATCGAGTGGTAGTGATGTTAAGGTACCCTCCCCAATTGTGTGAGTGCGCAGTCAATTAAAATTGCTAAAAACAAGGTGAGAAATTGAAAAACAGAACAATTCTTCTTTTGACCCTCCTTGCATTTCTCTTTGCCGGGCTTTGCCCGGCCCAGGAGACCGTTCGTATCACAACCGGAGAGTGGCCCCCGTATATTTCAAAAAAACTCAAACACCAGGGCGTGGTGACTCATATTATACGGGAGGCGTTTAAGCTGGAAAACATCAAGGCAGAGTTCTTTTTTTTTCCCTGGAAGCGCAGCAAGCTTCTGGTGAAAAACGGCAAATTTGATGCCTGCAGTGTCTGGGCGAAATTTGCTGTTATGGAACAGGACTTTTACTATTCCGATACGGTTGCCAAAGGAGAGTTTGTCTTTTTCCATCCCAAAACCGTTGATTTTGACTGGAGCGGTGTTGATGATTTGAAAAACTACAAGGTCGGCGGAGTCCTGGGAAATGTTTACAGTGAAGAGATCAAGCAGGCTGAAAAAAACGGTTCCATGAAAATTTACTACAAGCCTGCGGAACTGGATGTCATGAAACTGCTGATCCATGGAAGGGTTGAAGTCTTTCCGGTGAACCGGCAGGTGGGGTATTATTTGCTGAACAAACATTTTTCAGGGGAAGAGGCCGGCCGGATTACCCACCATGGAAAACCCCTGAGGATCTCCCGCTATTCCCTGATATTTTCCAGGGTTGTTGAAAAAAACCGGGAGCGCATAAAACGCTTCAACCGGGGACTTGAAAAGCTTAAAAAAAGCGGTCGGTATGATCGCTTTCTCATGGAGTCCCAGGTAGGGGACTACATCCTTCCGGAATGAGTCTGGCCTCTCTTTGGGGAGGCTGTCCAGCTTGACAAATGCATAAAAACAATTATTTTAGAGCATTGCTTTTTACCGTGGTGGTGACCATCATGGTTGTCAAGCCAAATTTATCAATGAAAAAAAAGGATAGTGTTATGCCGATATATGAATTTAAGTGCCTGGAATGTGAAGAGTTTTTTGAGATACTGGTGATGGGAGCAGACAGGGACAAAGAGATTAAATGCCCGAAATGCAGTGCCTTTGACGTGGAAAGAGTTGTCTCCAGATCGAATTTTGCCATGGCCGGCCCTTCGTCAGCTGCAACCCAGGGGGCAGGCACACAGACGCGAAACTGTTCCAGCGGTTCCTGCACCACCTATAATATCCCTGGTGAGAGCAGGGGCTGAAGCCGTTTTTCAAGGAGCTATCTATGACAAAATACGCCACCCTCACCATTGACGGAAACGAGTACAAGCTGCCGGTGATCACGGGCTCAGAGGGGGAAAAAGCCGTTGACATCACCCGGCTGCGCCAGGAGACCGGCCATGTCACCTTTGACCCCGGGTTTGCCAATACAGGGTCCTGCAAAAGCGCCATCACCTACATGGACGGGGAAAAGGGAATACTGAGGTACCGCGGTATTCCCATCGAACAGCTGGCAGAGCATTCATCCTTTGTGGAAACGGCCTACCTGCTCATTGCAGGGAAACTTCCCACCAGGGATGAGCTGACCCGGACAAGTGTTCTGTTGAACGATGCCTCCCTGCTCCATGAGGATATGAAGTTTTTTTACCAGAACTTTCCCCCCAAGGCCCATCCCATGGGAATTCTATCGGCAATGGTCAACGCCATGAGGAGTTTCTATCCGGAGCTCATCGATAGCCAGGACGATGATCTCAACAAGACCTTTCTGCGGCTCATCTCCAAGGTCAGAACCATGGCTGCCATGGCCTACAAGATCTCCCGGGGGCATGCCACCATCTACCCCAGGCCGGACTACTCGTATTGTGCCAATTTCCTTCACATGATGTTTGAGAATCCGGTTATCCCCTACCGGGTCGACCCGGATCTCGAGAAGATTTTGAATGTGTTCTGGATCCTCCACGCCGATCACGAACAGAACTGCTCCACGTCAGCGGTACGGGTGGTGGGAAGCGGGCGGGTCAACATCTATGCGTCTGTTTCTGCAGGTATTTCTGCCCTGTGGGGACCTCTCCACGGCGGGGCCAACCAGGATGTGATCAAGATGCTGGAAAAGATCCAGAAGCAGGGATTTTCCATTTCTCAAGTCCTGGAAAAGGCAAAGGACAGCAACGACCCCTTCCGGCTCATGGGATTCGGCCACAGGGTCTATAAAACCTACGACCCCCGGGCGAAAATCATGAAACAGATGTGCGATCTGATCATGGGTAAACGCAAGTGCAACGACAACCTCCTCGACATCGCAATGGAACTTGAGGAAGCCGCCCTGGCCGATCCCTATTTCCAGGAAAAAAACCTCTACCCCAATGTGGACTTCTATTCCGGTCTGGTTCTGAGGGCCATGGGAATTCCCACCAACATGTTCACCGTGATGTTTGCCATTGGACGGCTTCCCGGCTG
>DATFJZ010000131.1:0-2549 GCA_035268945.1 Desulfobacteraceae bacterium
AACCATGATGAACAAGGGCCTTGAAATCATCGAGGCGGTTCACCTTTTCGGCATTCCCGCCTCATCCGTCGAGGTGCTGATCCATCCCCAGAGCATTGTTCACTCCATGGTTGGATATCGGGACGGAACGGTCATGGCCCAGATGGGGATTCCGGATATGAAGGCAGCCATTGCCTTTGCCCTTGCCTGGCCGGATCGCATCAGCCTTGGCATGGCATTTCCCGACTTTCCCGGCCTTGCCAGCCTGGATTTTGAAAAACCGGATGTTAAAAAATTCCCGTCCCTGGGCTTTGCCTATGAAGCCTGTGAACGGGGGGGGACCATGCCTGCTGTGCTCAATGCGGCCAATGAAGTTGCCGTCAAGGCATTTCTCGAGGAAAAAATCGATTTTCCCGGTATTTTCCGGTTGATCCAGACATGCCTGGAATGTCATGATGTTGTTGATTCTCCCGGTCTGCCTGATATCCTTTGGGCCGACGGCTGGGCCAGAAAGAAAGCAGAGCGGCAAGTCCTTCGGCCTGACATTACAGAAAACTGCCAACGTTGAAGGCTGCGTTGCAAACAATAAGGATGGTACCATGGGCCAGTCAATCATAGCGTTTGTTGTTGTTCTGGGAATTCTGGTTTTTTTCCACGAGCTGGGGCATTTTATTGTGGCACGCCTCTGCGGGGTGGGTGTTGAAACCTTTTCCCTGGGGTTCGGTCCCAAAATTTACCGCTTTAAAAAAGGCTTTACCGAGTACTGCCTCTCTGTTATTCCCCTGGGGGGGTATGTGAAAATGGTGGGAGAACAGCCTGGTGAATCCATAAGCCAGGAGGAGAGAGGCAGGTCTTTTGACCATAAACCACTTTACCAGAAAGCATTGATCGTGGCGGCCGGGCCTTTTTTTAATTTTTTCCTGGCAATTGTCATTTTTTACACCATATTTCAGTTTTCAGGCATCTATTTAATCGCACCGGTGGTTGGCGGAGTGGGAGAAGACAGCCCGGCCATCAAAGCAGGTGTTGAAAAAGGCGATGAAATCGAGGCCATCAACGGGATTCCCATTGCCTCGTGGGAGGAGATGGTGGAGATCATCGGGGCAAGCCGGGGAGAGGCGGTTGAACTCACCATCCAGCGCAGGGACCGTCGTTTTTCTCTCTCCCTGGTTCCCCGGGCCAGGGAGGCGAAAAACATATTCGGGGAACCGGTTGATCGGTACATGATCGGTATTTCCGCATCCGGTGATGTGTTTCACGAGCCCTTGAATCCATTCCAGGCCATGTTTCACGGGGTGAAAAAATCCTGGGAGATCGTTGAACTCACCGTTCTTTCCGTGGTAAAGATGATCACCGGCACGGTCTCCTCGGACAATATGGGCGGGCCTATTCTCATCGCCCAGATGGCAGGAAAGCAGGCAGAAGCCGGCATGGCAAATTTTGCCTTTTTCATTGCCATGCTCAGCATCAATCTCGGGATTATCAATCTTTTTCCTGTTCCGGTATTGGACGGCGGTCATCTGTTGTTTTTCGGCATCGAGGCGGTCCGGGGAAGGGCGGCCAGTGAAAAATTTCGTGAAAAAGCCAATCAGTTCGGCATGGCACTGCTCGTCGCTCTGATGGTCTTTGTTTTTTATAATGATATAATCAGGATTGTGAATGGTGGATAATATGATCTCCTGTATAGAGGTTGCTTTAAAGGCTGAACTGGTGGATGCCCATGCAGAAAGTGTCAAAAAAAAGGCGTTTGATTATTTTGACATTTCTGTTGCGGATGTGCGCAGTGTGAACCTGGTAACCATTGACGCGGACCTTGACGAGGACCAGCTCAACCAGATCAAGGATGACATCCTCACCAATCCGGTGATCCATCTCTCCTCGCTTACGCCCCTGGACGTGGATTTTGACTGGTGCATCTGGGTCGGCCTGCGGCCGGGGGTTCGGGACAATCCGGCCAGCACGGCTGTTGAGGCCGCTGAAGAGCTGCTGGATCGAAAATTCAAGCCCGGTGAGGGGGTATACACCTCAAAACGGTACTGCCTCAAGGGTGAACACCTCTTGCAGCACCATGTGGAAACCATCGCCGAGGAGCTGCTGGCCAACCCCATTATTCAGCAGTGGCAGGTCTTTTCCAGAAACCACTGGGACAGTGAAAAAGGGGTCGGTGCCAATGTGGCCCGGGTGGTTCTCGACCATGAACCCGAGTGCCGCGTGATGAGCATCGAATCGGACCAGGCCCTGAAAGCCATCAGCGACCAGAGGAACCTGGCCCTGAACGTCAAGGATATTCCCGTTATCCGGGACTATTTCCTGGACAAAACAGTTCTGGAATCGAGAAAAACCAAGGGACTTGCCGGGCCCACCGATGTGGAGCTGGAATACATCTCCCAGGCAAGGAGCGACCACTGCAACCACAACACCTTCCAGGGAACCTTCCGGTATTGTGACCTTGAAACCGGTGAGACGGTTGTTGAAAAGAGTCTTTTCAGCACCTTTATCCGGCAGCCCACCCTGACCCTGAAGGAGAAAAAAGATTGGGTGGTGTCCGTACTCTGGGACAATGCCGGGGT
>DATFJZ010000132.1:0-2146 GCA_035268945.1 Desulfobacteraceae bacterium
TCTTCAAGGCGCATTAATGGGAGCATATTGAAATATGTGCCCATTGATGCAACGAAGAAGACGGGCAAAAAGACAAGACTTATGGTGAATTTTATTTTTTCCATGGCCCTTAATCACCATAGTGATATAAGCAGCAATGTCCTCTTCGCTTTTAAGTTGCTGGGCCATATCAAAATCCGGGTACAGTTTTAACCGTGTACATACAGCACCTGTAATCTATCGAAGACAAAAAGTCAAATAAACTTCAATGAACAAAATAATGATATGACCTGTCATATGCCTGTTTCAAAGCAGCATTACAGGCATATTCCACAGTTTTCTGGATTTCTAAATCACCAAATTATTGTAACTTTGAAGTCCTCACCCGTTTAATTTTACTCTGACCCCAATATTCTTTTGTTGACAAAACCAGTGGAAATAAATAGGTAGGGGCATGCGATTGCGAAACATCATCCTGGTGCTTGCCCTGCTGGCCCTCCTGGCCGTTTTTACAGGGGGAAGCCTCTACTATTTCTCCCTCAGGCAGGCGGCCTTCACCCAGGCAGAAGACCACGCCGAAACAAGAATCGAGCTGCTGCAGAAACAGCTCGCCCTGTACCTTACCGAACATGTCAAACCGGTCAAGGCCCTGGCAGGCATGGAAGAACTGCGCCATGCCCTGAAAAACAACACCCCTGCTTCCATCGCCAGGGTCAACCCTGTTCTGGACAATTTTGCCGGGGCCCTTGACCTGGAAGCCTGCTACCTCATGGACCGGGAAGGGGTGACCATTGCCGCAAGCAACAGACATGAGCAGGACTCCTTTGTGGGAAAGAACTTTTCCTTCAGGCCCTATTTTAAAAAGGCCGCAGAAGGCCGGACAGCAACGTATCTGGCCCTTGGAACCACCTCAGGAAAAAGGGGGATTTATTACAGCCACCCGGTGCTTGACCGGAAGAGCAGCGAGGTTCTCGGCGCTGCCATCATCAAAGCCTCTGTGGAACTTGTCGAGTCTCTGGTCTTTACCAGCAACTACCAGGGGACCCTTCTGGTCACCGACCCCAACGGGGTGATCTTCATTGCCAACAAACCGGAAATGCGGTTCATGCTGTTGTGGCAGACGGCAGGCAAGGATATAGAGAGTATCAAGGAATCCAGGCAATTCGGAGCCGGCCCATGGCCATGGTCGGGGCTTGCCAGAAAAGAGAACCGATACGTTGAAAACCGGCAGAACGAAGAGTTTCTTTTTTCGTCCAGGAAAATGCAGCACTACCCCGGCTGGCAGATCGTTCATTTACGGAGCCACCGGGCCATTGAAAAAAAGATTGCCGACCCGTTTTTAACGGTGATCGGCCCGGTTATCTTGGTGGTGTCCCTTCTGACGGGCCTTTCGATCTTTATCCTCTACAGCAAGGCCCTGCAGGAGATCAACCGGAGGAAAACAGCGGAAAAAGAGCTGCGGCTCAACGAGGAAAAGTACAGACACATTTACCACAAAACCCCTGTCATGCTCCACTCCATTGACACCAAGGGGAAGATCATCCGGGTCAGTGATCACTGGCTGGAAAAGATGGGATACCAGCGGGGGGAGGTGATCGGCAGAAACCTTACCCGCTTTTACACCGAATCATCCAAACGATACGCCGAAGAGGTGATCTTTCCTGTTTTTTTCCGTACAGGCTTCTGCAGGAACATTCCGTACACCTATGTCAAAAAAGACGGAAAAACCATCGATATCCTCCTCTCCTGCTACGGGGTGAGAAACCAGCAGGGCACGGTGGAGCGTTCCCTTGCCGTGAGCGTTGATGTCACCGAAAAAAACCAGGTTCAAAACGCCCTTGAGCAGGCCAAAGAAAAATTATCCCGATATTCGGGAAACCTGGAACAGCAGGTGGAAAAGCGCACCGCTGAGCTGGAAAGCACCCGGGACACCCTGAGGAAACTGTCAAAAAACATCATGGATGCCCAGGAGCGGGAAAGGGGTGTCCTGGCCCGGGAACTCCACGACCACCTGGGCCAGGTGCTCACCGCCCTGCGCATCGATGCGGTGGGCATCGCCGGCCACCTTGACCCAGGGGATAAAAAAGGGGCGGTGCGGGCAGACCGGATCTGTTCCCTGATCGATGCCACCATTGACGATGTCAGGGATATGGCCTTCCGGCTCCGG
>DATFJZ010000133.1:0-5276 GCA_035268945.1 Desulfobacteraceae bacterium
AAATCCGGGAGAGATTTGTTTTATTATCCCCGGTGGGCATATAAAAAGAGATGGCCCATCCCACACTGAGTATTTTTAAGATCTGAAGTTCATATTCAACACTTGTCAAGTTGAGATCACTGTTGTCAGGGATTCCCCCCATGAGCATTTTTAAATCATTCCGGTCAATGGCAAAGGTTGCAAGGTTCTCTGCCAGCTTCTCGATGGATAGTGCCTCTTTTTTTGCCTGTCCCATTCCCTGTTTCTTCCCAAATATCTATTGCATTTATCGGTAAAATTGTGTCATATTCCTAATTAGCCTTGTTGGGCTTGACCATAACTTTGGCCGAATCCCCTGGTTCGGCGCCGGGTTTTATGATCAACCCCCCTTGTCGGCATAATAAATAACACCAGATTTGTGAAGTGTAAATGAAAATGATTGAAATCGATTTAAAACTTTTTGTCACACTGGCAAAGTACCTGCCGGAGGAGAACGAACCGTTCCGGGTGGCACCTGGCACCACTGTTGAAATGGTGATGAAACAGCTCAACATACCGGAAAACCTGGTAAAACTGATCTTTATCAACGGCAGACGGGAAAAGCCGGGCTATGTTTTACAGCAGAACGACCGGTTGGGACTTTTCCCTCCGGTTGGAGGCGGATAGAGCATGGATCAGCGTTATGAGAGAAATTTCAGCACCATTTCCCTTGACGAGCAGGCCCGGCTGGGCCGTTCCGGGGTGTGCGTAACAGGCCTTGGGGGGCTTGGCGGCTGTGTGGCAGAGATGCTGGCACGAACCGGTGTGGGAAATCTTGTTCTGGTGGACGGGGATCATTTTGAATCGAGCAACCTCAACAGGCAGCTGCTCTGCACGGAAGAGCTTGTGGGAATGTCCAAGGCCGATGCTGCGCAAGACCGGGTAAAGGCGGTAAATGGTTCGGTGAATGTCCGCAAGGTGAGATCTTTTCTCAGGGAAAAGAATGCCCGGGATATTCTCTTTGGCTGCGATCTTGTTGTGGACTGCCTTGATTCCATCGATGATCGGTTTATTCTCGAAGAGGCGGCCCAGGCACTTGAGATCCCCCTTGTTTCCGGGGCCATTGCCGGTACCTTCGGCCAGGCCACTGTGATTTTCCCCGAAGACCGGGGGTTTGAACTGATCTATGGGAAAAAACGTGAAATTCGGGGCCAGGGAGCGGAAAAAACCCTTGGAAATATCGCCAGCACGGTCTTTTTTATGGCGTCCATCCAGGTTTCCGAGACCGTCAAGGTCCTTTTAAACAGGAACGGGGTCCTGAAAAACAGGCTGTTGACTGCCGATCTGGAAAGCTGTTCCTTTGAGATTGTCGATTTACCCGGCAGGCAGGGGGCAGAAGAAAGAGCCCGTTGAAAATACGGCTCATCAATCATGGTATCGGAGGTTCTATGTTTGCAACGGCGGCTGGATTCCTGAAATCATCCCATCGAACCACTGCATTCACAGGTGCGGGAATTTCTGTTGAGAGCGGTATACAGCCGTTCCGGGGGGAAAATGGTCTGTGGAACAAGTATGACCCTGAAACCTTCGATATCCGGTATTTTTTGAGCCATCCAGGAGAATCCTGGCAGGTGATCCGGGATATTTTTTACGATCTCTTTGGCACGGTCAAACCCAATGCTGCCCACTACGCCCTGGCAGAGCTTGAATCCAGGGGGCTTCTCAACACGGTCATCACCCAGAACGTGGATTCCCTGCACCGTGATGCCGGCAGCAGGACGGTGCATGAATTCCACGGTTCCCTCCGCAAGCTTGTCTGCCTGAGCTGCTCGGCAAGGGTAAAAATCGAAGCCGTCAGCCTGGATTCGCTTCCTCCCCTGTGTAGCCGGTGCAGCGGCCTTTTAAAGCCCGATGCTGTTTTTTTCGGGGAACCCATCCCGGAACCTGCCCAGTCAAAATCCTTTGGTGAGGCGGACCGCTCGGATCTTTTTATTCTTGTTGGAACAACCGGCGAGGTAGCCCCTGCCAATATGATTCCCAGGATGGCAAAGCAGAACGGGGCAAGAATCATCGAGGTCAACACGGAAAAATCGGCATACACCGATACCATCACCGATGTGTTTCTCCAGGGCAGTGCCACCGTTGTCATGGAGGCCTTGCTGGAAGAACTGGAGAAATAAATAAATTTGAGGAGAAATCTTATGAGCAATGAGGACTGTCTTTTTTGTAAAATCGTAAACAGGGAAATCCCGTCGGACTTTCTTTATGAGGATGATGACTTTGTTGTGTTCAAGGACATTAAACCCCATGCCCCTGTCCATCTGCTGATCGTTCCCAAGCGACACATCAGGAGCATCAACGATCTGACCGACCAGGACAGGGACACCGTTTCCGGCCTGTTTATCCTTGCAGCCAGGATGGCAAAAGAACAGGGGGTTGATCAGTCGGGGTACAAGCTTCTGTTTAATGTTGAAAAAGGCGGTGGTCAGGTGATTTTTCACCTGCATCTACATTTGATGGGCGGCTGGTAATAGAACGGGGGAGGGCACCATGGATGACCAGGAAAGGGATGAATCCCTGGAACTTGAGGAATTGACGGACAGTTCACAGTTAACGGAGGTTGTCCGATCGTCTTTTCGAATTCCAGTGGACGAGAAAAAAAAGTTTTATCTTCTCATGGAAAACCGGCAGTTTTTTCTTTCGGATATTTCCATTACCGGCCTGGGGTTCTTCACTGCATCAACGGATCTGTTCTCCCTGGGCGACATTCTCTCCCGGTGTGAAGTGCGCCTTGAAGAGATGCGCATCAAAGATCTCAAGGGGAGGATTGCCCATCTGACCCCTTACAGGGACGAGGAGCTGATCTGCGGTGTCCAATGGATCGATCTTCCCCGGGATGCCGAAAAAATGCTCACCTCTTTTTTTCTGGAATTTAAAAAAAATCTCCTTGGGTGAAAAACAGCGTCAGGAGTAAGCAATGGCATCAAAAAAGCAAAAGGACCTCATAGACGAGATCCTCAGCGGAGGTGACGAAAATGCATCCCCGGAGACAAAGGCACTGGACTGCCTCATCTACCGCAATGATTCGGATCTGCCCGAGGAAACCTCCGGGGAGGAGGGAAACTATTATGAAAAGTCCAGTAAAAATGTCACCGTTCGTGTCTGGGATTCAAAGGCAAAAATCAGGGTAAAGGTGTCTCCAGACAACAGGGCCGCCATATCCATCGAACGGATTGCCGATCTGATAATGGACGCTATTTTAAAAGAGTTGAAAAAGGAGAGGTTGTGACTGTTATTGTCTGCCCCAGGTGTTCCAGGAAACACAAAGTGAACGTCGATAGCCTTCCTTCGGGCAAGAGTTTTGCTGCCCGGTGCAAAGCCTGCAGCCACAGGTTCCCTGTACAGGCCGATGAGCTGAAGACGAAAAAAAGCCAACAGGCCCCAGGGGCCGGAAAGCAGAGGGAGACAAGGAAGATCTGCGTCAGCCTGAGCAAGGGCGGGGTGGGCAAGACGACCACCTCGGTGAACCTCGGTGCCGGCCTGGCCCTGGCCGGATTCAAGGTGCTGATTGTGGATACCGACACCCAGGGCCAGTCAGCCTACCTCCTGGGCAAAAAGCCCTATGCCGGCCTGACAGAACTGCTCACGGGGGAGCTGACGCCTGAAGAGACCATCGTTTCTGCCAGGAAGAATCTCTGGCTTTTGGGGGGAGGCAGGTCCCTTGCCGGGGTAAAGCGGATCATCGATAAAAAGAGCTTTGGTGCCGAATGGACCATGACCGAGGCGCTGAAGCCCCTGGAATCCCAGTACGACTACATCATCATTGACACTTCGCCGGGATGGGATCAGCTTACGGTCAATGTGCTTTTTTTTGCAACGGAAATCCTCATCCCCGTTGCCCTGGAGGTGATGCCCCTTCAGGGTCTCTCCGAGTTCATGAAAAGCCTTGGTTCCATTCAAAAATACCGAAAAGAGGTGGCATTGAAATACGTGCTGCCAACGTTCATGGATGCCAGGGTAAAAAACCCGGGGCAGATATTTTCACAGCTTAAAAAACTCTACCCGGAATATATCTGCAAACCTGTCCGGTACAATGAAAATTTCTCCACAGCGCCGTCCTTTGGCAAAACCATATACGAATTTGCCCCGGGGTGCAGCGGTGCCGAGGATTACCGGGAGCTTGTCCGGAAAGTGGCCATGGATGACGGGTTGCTGCAGTAACGGTAAATATCTTGGGAGTAGGGGCCTGACGGTTAATTTGAAAAGCCTTCTTCGGCAAGTTTCATGTCCAGGGGAAGGGCCCCGAGAAGTTCCAGGGGCAGGTAGATATTGCGGCTGTACTCCCTTGTGTCAATGGTTTTGACATATTTTCCGCACTTTTCACACACATCCCCCCTCATTCCCTTTTCATCCTCCACCAAAAGGTAGCTTAAGTGCTTGCTCTCCTTTGTGCTGCAGAAGGGGCAGAAGATTCTTTCCGTCTGCCACTGGTGCCAGCAGAAACTGCAGGCAAAGGATCTCTCCCCGTTCTCCCCCAGTATGGAGATGGCCGGACTTCCCCCGCACACAGGGCAGAGCCCCTGTTTTTCGGTGTCACTCTCGTCAAGGGACGTTGCGACTTGCCTGGCACAGGCGACAATGGAGGGTTTTATGCTGTTGTACACGAGAAACTCCAGGGTTTCCATGTCAATGCCGTTGTCCCTGGCAAATTTTTCCAGACGTTCCTGACCGCTGTCAAGGCATAACCGGGTCATGGCTTCAAAGGTTGTTTGGTCGGTTTCCAGCAGCGTCACTGTTTTTTCAACGGAATCCAGGGCTTCGATCTTGCCATCAGAACATATCCGGCAGATGGTCTTGAAAAGCCCTTCGGCTGAGGCTGCATCAATGGAAAACTCTTCCCTGGCAAGCAGGGGAAATCCATGCCCCCGCCGGGTTTTAACAAGATCCTCGGAGAGCACCACGGGGACTTGATCCAGGGTCAGGATCGCTTGCTCCTGGAGGACGAATATCTTTTCATAAAGAGAGATAATCGGGGCAAGATGGGGCTGGGTCTCTTTCAAAGCCTCTGCCACCGTTTCAATTTCAGGGGCTGGGCACCCGTTTTTCAGTATCATGGAAGTCTCCTTGTTTGTCTTTTTGGGCTTGATCATAACATCGGCCACTCGTCACATTTGGCAGGCCAAAGGGGTCAGGCCTGCGTTATTGTTCTTTTGTCAAAGGCCTGTGTTTAAAGACAAATTTAAACAAAAGTATCAATAACGCAGGCCTGACCCCACCCCCGGATGGCCGATGGGGTGGCCGATGTTATGATCAAGCCC
>DATFJZ010000134.1:0-9782 GCA_035268945.1 Desulfobacteraceae bacterium
CCCCCGGCACCGGCGAGTTTGGGCCCGAATTTGCTGACGTTGAGATTTCCCTCTTCATCGGACTGGGCAAGCCCGAGAAAGGCCAGGTCGAGCCCTCCGCCGTCGTAAAAGTCAAATTGCGAGGGCTGGTCAATGAGGGCCTCTGTATTGGTGCCTGCCCCGAAATTGAGACCGCCGGCGGGCAGCCCGCCGATCACTCCGGGCTCGGCGGTGAGGGTGATAAAATCGAGGATCTTCTCTTCGTTGGCAACGCTGGACAACCCTTCAGGCATGCCGATGCCCAGGTTGACAACGCTGTTGGCAGCCAGCTCAAAGGCCGCCCTTCTGGCAATGATCTTTCTTTCGTTCATCTCCATGGGTTTGATGGAATGCATGGGAACCTTGACTTCGCTGCTGTATGAGGGGTTGTACACCTCGGCAAAGGTCTGGTGGTGGTTTTCCGGCTCTGACAGAACGACACAGTCAACCATGATACCGGGGATTTTGATGTTTCTGGCATTCAAGGTGCCTTTTTCGGCAATCCGTTCCACCTGGACAATGACAAAGCCTCCGGAGTTCCTCGCAGCCGTTGCAATGGCAAGGGACTCGAGGAAAAGGGCCTCTTTTTCCATGGTGATATTGCCATCGGTATCTGCCGTGGTTCCCCTGAGAAAGGCGATATCAACAGGCAGTGTCTTGTATGCCAGGTACTCTTTGCCGTCAAAGGTCATCAGTTCGACGATCTCCTCTGTGGTCAGCCCATTGATCTTTCCCCCCTGGTTCCTCGGATCGACAAAGGTGCCAAGCCCCACGGTTGTGATGGTCCTGGGTTTTTTTGCGGCAATGTCCCGGAACATGTGGGAGATGACTCCCTGGGGAAGGTTGTAGGCGATGATGCTGTTGTCCATGGCCAGCTTCTGGAGTTTGGGAACAAGGCCCCAGTGGCCGCCGATGACCCGTTTGACAAGGCCTTGGTGACCGAAGTGGTTCAGCCCCCTCTCTTTTCCGTCTCCCTGTCCGGCGGCATAGAGCAGTGTCAGCTCCTTTGGCGTCCCTGTTCGAAGAAAGAACTTTTCAAGATCAACGGCCAGTTGTTCGGGAAAACCCGTTCCCACAAATCCGCCTGTTGCAAGGGTGTCTCCGTTCCTGATGAGCTGGACCGCCTCTTCTGAAGAGACGATTTTCCCCTTGTTTGCCTTTGTAGGTGACAGGGATGAGAGCATGGGATGCCCGCTTTTGCCTGAACCGTTGCTGTTGTCCAATGCCATGTCAAACCTCCTGTTGTTGTTTTTTTGTTCACGGTGGGCTCGGCCTGGGCTCCAAAGGGCAGTGCGGTTTGATCATTCACCGGTTTTTCCGGCCATCAGTTCTGACAGGTGAAGCACCTCGATGCCGGATCGGTTGTGCAGCGCCCCTCCCCGAAGCTGCATCACACAGCCGGGGCACTCGGTGGCAAGGATATCGGCCTTTGATTTTCTGCAGTCTTCAAGTTTGCCGGCCAGTATTTCCCGTGAAATGGTGGGGAAGTTTGCAGAATAGCTGCCGCCGAATCCGCAGCAGGTCTCCTCTTCGTCGCAGGCTACATAGTTGTTGCCGGATTTTTCTATCAGCTCTTTGGGGTCATCTCTGACCCCGAGTCCCCGGCAGAGGTGGCAGGGGGAGTGCCAGGCGGTCTTTTTTCCTGTGGCGGTTTTTTGAATTGTCGTTTGATCGGCAATCTGGTTCATAAAAACAGAAAAGGGGATGATTCTGTCGGCAAAGGCCCTGGCCTCTTTGTCGGCAAATCCCTGTGCAAGTCTTGGCACGGTGTTTTTCAGATGGGATGCACAGGAGGCGCAAAGGGTGACGATATAGTCGAGATCGTAATCTTTAAAGGCATGGATGTTCTGGAGGGCCACATCCCTTGCCGCATCCTTCTCCCCCATCATGACGGCGGGCAGGCCGCAGCAGGTCTGGTCCATGGGGAAAACCACATCAACGTCTCCGTTGGCTGCCATGGCTTTCAGGCCGGCTTCCAGCTGTTCCGGGTAGACAAAGTCCTGGACACATCCGGAAAAAAGGGCGATCCTGACGCCCGGCTGCCTGGTTTCCGGTTTGAGCTCTTTGAACCGTTCCCTGAAGGGTTTTTTTGCGATGGCAGGAAGACGGCGGAAATTGTGATCTTTAAAAAAGATCATGGGCAAATGCCTCAGATACTGGGTGCCGCCGGTCAAAGGCCGCTGGGCAAGGCTTGCCGATCGCAAAAGGGTGTGGAAGAGCTTTCTGTTTTTCAGCACCTTTGCCAGAAGCAGGCTCTTTATCGGGTGGCCCTCCTCGTCCTGGATACGGGCATGTACCTCCTTGATCAGCCGCGGCAGATCGATGCCTGCGGCGCAGACAGCCTTGCAGGCCCCGCAGTTGGTACAGTTCTGGACAAGGTCCCTTGCCTGTTCCCGGCCGTGGAAGAAATAGGTGGTGATCAGTCCAATGGCCCCGATGTAGACGTATCCCAGGGTGTGGCCTCCCACCATCCGGTAGACCGGGCAGACATTGGCGCAGGCCCCGCACCGTACACAGTGGAGCACCTGGGAAAACACGGGGTCCTCTGCGATCTTTCGTCTGTTATTGTCGAGAAAAACCAGGTGCATCTCCCTTTTGCCGCCTTCTGCCGTGGTGCACTGGGAGGGCCCTGTTATCCAGGTGACATAGGAGGTGATGGCCTGGCCCGTTGCGTTGCGGGGCAGGATCCGGTTGATGGTCAACGCCTCGGTGATGGAGGGGAGGAGCTTGTCAATGCCGGCCAGGGCGACATGCACCCGGGGAAGGGTGGTGACCAGCCTGGCATTGCCCTCGTTGGTGACAAGGCCGATGGTGCCCGAGTCTGCCAGGACATAGTTGGCCCCGGTGATTCCCATGTCGGCATCGAGAAATTTTGCCTTGAGTTCCTCCCTTGCCACCTTGACGAGTTTTTCGATTTCAGAATCCTGGGCGGCTCCAGTGACATGGGAAAAAAGATCGGCCACCTGGAAACGTGACAGGTGAATGGCCGGCATGACCATGTGGGAGGGGCCTTCATGGCGAAGCTGGACGATCCATTCCCCAAGGTCGGTTTCCGTTACTTCAAGGCCGTGGTTTTCCAGCCAGGGGTTTAGATGGATCTCCTCGGCTGTCATGGATTTGGATTTGATGATTTTTTTTGAACCGCTCTTTTCCGCGATCTCCTGGATGATTCTGCAGGCATCTTCGGCGGTGGCTGCCATGTGGACATGGATGTTGTTTTCATCTGCCTTTTTTGAAAACGCCTTGAGCAGCCGGTCATTGTTTTCAATGGCATCCTTTTTAATGCCGGCCACCTCATCGACCAGGGACTCGACATCCATGTCGGCAAAGGCCTTGGATCTGCCGCTTCGGTAGGCAACGGCAAACTTGTCCATGGCCGATCTTAAAAATTCGTTTTCAAGGGAATTATCGATTTTCTCGCTGTACGGTTTGGTTTTTTGCTGGTTTTCCATGATTACTCCCCGGCAAGGATTATGATGTGAAGCTCCATGGGACCGTGGACCCCAATGGCAAGGACCCGCTCAATGTCTGCGGTCCTGCTGGCCCCGGTGACAAAGGCCGTGTAGGACGAGGGGCCTGCTGTCATCTCTTTCAATGGCGCTGCAATGTCCAGGGCCGTTGCCGCTATTTTCGACTCCGGCACCAGGGCAACATGGAAATCGCATACCATGGTGGCAAGCCTTGTGTCTTCGCTGTCCGATCCGATGACCAGGGTGCCTGTTTCGGCAATGCCAAAATCGGCTATTGTGAACCCGATATCCAGACCGGCTGTGTACCTGCGCAAATTGCTTTGAACAAGATCTGTCTTTTCCTGCCGGCAGAGAAGCTCAAAGGTGTTGAACAGGTCGTTGGAGAGACCGGGGGCGGCAATGGTCTTTTTTGGAGAGGAGCTGTCAATGTTTTTTTCCGTCTCGGTTTTTTGAAAGAGATCCCGGCAGGACTTCTTTTTCCTGCACAGGTCAAGGGTTTGCCGATAAGCCTCATCCATGGTGTTTACCTGGTATACAAAGGCTGATACACTTTCCGCCTTTTCAATGAATGTTGCTTTCATTTTAGGGTTTTCCATAGTTCAACCTTTTTTTCTGTTCAATCCTCAATCCATTGCCGGAATACGGGTAAAAGACCCGCAAAATGTGCTCGTGCTTGTAAAGAAGGTGAGCGACAGCCGGTCAGAGTTGATACTGACCGCTGCCGCTCAAAACCGATGGGGACTAAAGCCGTATCGCCTTCCTCCTCTTCAAGCCGTCCAACCACGGGGTTTCGTCCAGACACTAATTCGACTTTCAAAATTAGTTGTACCCGGCGCAAACATCATGCTCCGGCCATGCCGGTTATCCGAAAAAGACCCCTGGCAGCCAGGTGACAACGGCCGGGAAAAGGGCGATGATGGCAATGCTGACAATCTGCAGGAGCACAAAGGGGATGATGCCCCGGTAGATGTGCATCATGGTAAAGCCCTCCGGCGCCACCCCCTTGAAGTAGAAGAGGGCGTACCCAAATGGCGGTGTTAGAAAGGAGGTCTGGAGGTTGACGCACATGAGGATGGCGAACCAGAGGGGGTCAAACCCCAGCTCCATGGCAATGGGCATGAAGATCGGTACGGTGACCAGGAGAATGGCGGCCCAGTCAATGAACATTCCCATTAAAAAGACGATGAGCATCATCAACCCGAGGATGAGCCAGCGGTCCATGCCGCTTCCGATGAGAAGATACGCCACAACATCTCCGCCGCCCATGCTGAGAAATACCGTGCTGAAGAATTTCCCGCCGATAAAGAGCATCATCACCATGGATGTGGTCCTGAGGGTGGAGTAGCTGGCCTCTTTCAGCACCTTCCAGTTGAGTTTTTTATTGAAAAAGGCCAGGAGCAGGGCGCCGCCGGAACCAAGCCCTGCCGCTTCCGTGGGGGTGGCCACGCCGGCGAGGATAGTGCCCATGACCGCGAGGATAAGGGCCAGGGGCGGGACCAGGGATTTCATTGTCATGGTCCATTTCTCGGCTGCTGTGTGTTTTGACGCTTCCGCTTTTGAGATGGGCGGTCCCAGTTCCGGATTGATATTGCACCGAATGACGATGTATGCAAAGTAGAGCCCCGAGAGGATGATGCCGGGAACTATGGCTCCGGCAAAGAGGTTGCCAACCGAGGTCTCTTTCATGCCGGTCAGTCCGCCGAAGACCACCATCATGATGCTCGGGGGAATGAGGATGCCCAGGGTGCCCGAGGCACAGATGATGCCGCTGGTCAGCTCTTTCTGGTATCCCTTGTCAAGAAGGGCAGGCGTTGCCAGAAGTCCCATGGCAACCACCGATGCGCCGATGATGCCCGTGGTGGCGGCAAACACCGTACACACAACCACAACGGCCAGGCCAAGGCCTCCTTTAATGCTGCCCAGGACAATGTAGAGGGATTCAAAAAGGGCATCGGACACCTTTGACCGGTCCAGGAGCTGGGCCATCAGGATAAACAAGGGGATTGCCACCAGGGTGTAGTTGTTCATCAGTCCCCATGCATTGTTGGCAAACATGTCAAACAGCATGGGAATGGAGAAGCCGTTGTCAATCAGGCCAAAAAGGGTTGCAACTGCGGCCAGGGTGTATGCCAGGGGATGGCCCAGGGTGATGGCCAGGATCAAAGTGACAAACATGGCGATTGTCATAAATTCAAGACTCATGGAAAAACCTCTTCGATTTTTTCTCAAGCTCCGGGGTACTGTTTTGACTTACAGAAACAGGGTTCCGGAACGTTGTGTTATTGTTTGGACAGTTTGTTGACATCCTTGATCAGGTTGGCAATGCCCTGGCAAAAGAGAACGAGAAAGCAGCACGCCATGAGAATTTTCAAGGGCCAGATGGGAGGTGCCCAGGAGGTGGAGTTGACTTCCAGTCCCATGGTGGAGCTATAGGCGTACTTGAAGGCCCATATGGTCATGAAGAACATCACCGGCATGAAAAAAACAACATTGGTTGCGATGCCGAGGATGGCCTGCCATTTTTCGGACAGGTAGGAGGTGAAAATATCGACCTTTACATGGGAATCATGCACATCTGTATAGGCAAACCCGAACATGTAGTGAAGGCCGTACAGAAAGGTTGTTGCCTCAAAGCCCCATGTGGTCGGGGCGTTGAACACATACCTCATGAAAACTTCATAGATGACGATGAACAGCAGGGGGTAGACAAGAAAAGAGGTGATCTCTCCCTCTTTTCTGCTGAACCATTCAATTCTGTCGGATACCGATTCCAGCATTGTATCTTCCTTGTTTGGTGTTTGAACACGGGTTTTCGGTTACCCTTTATCCGGTTAGGGGGCCGGCCCGGCCGTTGGCTTTCTTTTTTGGCCGCCCCCCTGCACCTGTCCTTTTCCGGTGCTCCGTGCTGCAGCACCGGAAAAGTGGGTGTCGCCGGTAACAGGGATTATTCGGTGATCTTACCTTTGATGTATGTCTCATAGGGCCATGGTGTTGCACCGCTCCTGGCTTCTCTCCAGTCGGCATACTCTTCGATGAAGGCTTCCTGGGAATCCATCACTTTTTTTACATCCGGGTATTTTTTCTTGAGGGAATCAATATAGGTTTTGGTGGTTTTTCTGAACTCGATCAGGGTGTCCTTGTCCATCTTGACAAATTCCATGTTTTTCTTGAACAGGCGGATGGCCTTTGCGTTGAGGCCGTTGATCCAGTTGTAGCTCCAGAGCTGAGTCTCTTTGGCGCAGATGTCGATGATCCACTTCAGGTCCTGGGGGAGCTTGTCGTAGGCGTCCTGGTTAAAGAAGAGGCCGCACTGGATGCCCGGCTGGTGAACGCCGGGCTGGATGGCGTATTTTGTGATATCGTCAAATCCCATGGGATAGTTGATGGCCGGAGAGGAAAATTCCGCAGCATCGATGACGCCTCGCTCCAGGGCCAGGTAGACCTCGCCGCCGGGAAGGGGGCTGACCGATGCGCCCAGGTTGTTCATGATGTCCATGAACCAGCCCGGGGTCCTGATTCGCATGCCCTTGAAATCCTCCATCTTGGTGGCCCGCTTGTTGGAGGAGAGTCCCATCTCCTGACCGCACTGGCCTCCGGGGAGGGCAAAGAGGTTGAATTGTCCGTAGAGGTCCTGCATCATCTCAATCCCGCCCTTTTCGTAAAGCCAGATGTTGTATCCCTCGGCGTCCAGGCCAAAGGGTACCGAGGCAAAGGCCACAAAGGCCTCGTTTTTCCCCTTCCAATAACCTGGCCAGTCGTGTCCCACCTGGGCCGATCCCTTGCTGACCGCATCAAAGCACTGCATGGCAGGGACAAGCTCCCCTGCGGAAAAGGGCTTGATATCCAGCCGGCCGGCAGAGGCCAGGCGGACACTGTCTGCAAAATGGGTGGCGATGTCGTAGAATAGAAGACCCTTGGACCAGGGCATGACCATTTTCCATCGGATTTTCTCTTTTGAGGTTTTAAACATGACACGCTTGGCCTCCTTGTGTCTTGGGTCTTCTCCGAACTTTTCCCTTTTGCCGGCAAAAGACGTCCCAGTGACAAGAATAAGCGCCAGAAAACAGGCGATGGTCAGGGTTAATGCTTTTTTCATTTTTTCCTCCATTGGTGTTTTGTGGAAATTGAAATACGTCAACATCAAAACTTACGAAAAGAATCTTTTACGAATTATTGAATGCCATCCCCCCTTTCTGTTACGACATGCCCTGTTCTATTCAAGACTGGTTGGTATTAGTACTTGAACGGCTCAAAGAGAAGCTATGCTCACAATCCCACCCATATACTGCGTTGCTGCAAACATTTGAATCCCCATGTACTTGAGTACACTCCGGGTTAAAATTTGTATGCATGCGCATCTCTGGGAGCCTTGCGCCTTGTATATGGGCACGTTTACGTCCAAGTACAGGTTTTCGGTCAGCCACTGTTTAAGGTTTCAGATGTTTGAAAAAAACATCCTCTTCTGTTGGTATGACCAATACTAAAATCAGAGTGTCAGTCTTGTCAAGAAAAAAATAAAAAAGATTTGTATTTCGTTGGGAACTCTGATAATGCATTAACATAACAAATTTTTTAACATTGTCAGCTTGGGATGAAAGGGGAAACAAAAGACGTCATACCAAAACCAGATGTTCCTTTTCCAGGAAAGGAGATCGCTTTTGTTTGCTTTGGTAATACCAATGGATAACCGTGGCAGGCCTGCCATGAAAAGAGGACGCTATGATCAGCAAAACGATACGTGACGAATTAAAAACCATTGTGGGCAACGAAAATCTGATGACAGACCACGAAGACATGGTGACATACTCCTATGATGCTGCAGTGCTGGATGCTGCAAAACCGGAAGCCGTCGTTATTCCGCATACCAGCGAGGCTGTGGGGAAAATTGTCAAACTGTGCAGTGAAAACAGGCTTCCCGTCACCGTCAGGGGGGCAGGAACCAATTTGAGCGGGGGAACCATTCCGGTCAATGCCGGTATCGTCCTGTTGACGACCCGCCTTAACGCCGTCCTTGAGATCAATGAACAGGACATGTACGCTGTTGTGCAGCCAGGTGTTGTAACGGCAAAGCTGGCTGCCGCTGTTGAAAAAAAAGGGCTTTTTTATCCCCCTGATCCGGGGAGTCAGGCGGTTTCCACCCTTGGCGGCAATGTGGCAGAGAACGCCGGCGGTTTAAGGGGGCTCAAGTATGGAGTGACCAGTGATTATGTCATGGGAATGAGCTTTTTTGATGCTTTCGGGGAACAGGTAAATACCGGATCCAGAACGGTGAAATGCGCCACCGGGTATAATTTTACCGGGCTTATTACCGGTTCCGAAGGTACCCTTGGCATTGTTGATGAGCTTGTTTTAAAGCTGATTCCCCTTCCAAGGGCACGCAAATCCATGATGGCTGTTTTTAACACCATGGAACAGGCCTCCCAGGCGGTTGCCGGAATAATTGCAGGGCGTATTGTGCCGGCAACCCTTGAAATCCTTGACAATTTTACCATCCGGGCCGTTGAAGCCTACAGCAGAGCAGGACTTCCTGTTGACGCTGCCGCCCTTCTTCTGATAGAAGTGGACGGTCATCCTGCCGAGGTTGAAGAAGATGCAGACAGGGTTGAACATGTGTGCCGAAAAATGGGAGCAGGTAGTATAAAGATGGCAGAGAGTGACCAGGAGAGGGACAAGGTGTGGGCGGCAAGGCGAAGCGCCCTGTCTGCTCTGGCAAAATTGAGGCCCACCCTTGTTCTGGAAGATGCTACGGTTCCGAGGAGCAAAATTCCCGATATGGTCAAGGCCCTGGAGGAAATAACAGAGAAGTACAAACTTCAAATCGGCACCTTTGGCCATGCAGGGGACGGCAACCTTCACCCGACAATCCTGACGGACAAGCGGGATAAAAAAGAGTGGGCACGGGTGGAAAAGGCCATTGAAGAGATCTTTGACAAAGCCCTTCGACTCGGTGGTACCCTGTCAGGAGAGCATGGAACGGGCCTTGCCAAGGCGCCGTTTTTTGAAAAAGAGGTGGGCCGGTCGTCTGTTCTTTTTTCGAAAAGGCTTAAAAAGGCACTGGATCCCCATGGAATACTCAACCCGGGCAAAATTACAATGTGATGACCTTAGGCATCCGGAAAACGGGGTTTGAAGGGTACGCCTCTTAAAGAAAAGGAAAAAAGGAGAATAGAAATATGGCGGGAATGAAAGAGCTTTCCGGGCTTGTCAGTGAGCTTGAAGAACAGCTCGTGATATGTACCAGGTGCGGTATGTGTCAGGCTGTATGTCCTCTTTACAACCAGACGGGAAAAGAGG
>DATFJZ010000135.1:0-10856 GCA_035268945.1 Desulfobacteraceae bacterium
AACGAGGCCATCGATACAGAGCTGTATGCCGTGATGCGCAGCCAGGGAAGGGTATTGGCATCGGTCAGGGGCGATTCTTTCCAGGATCCGGCAGACAGTGAGCAGGAAGGCGATCCGGGCAATTACATGGCAGAAAAGCGGATAAAGTCCTGGGCGCGGCTTTTTAACGAAAAAAGAGATCTCATTGCCGCCCGGGGACCCATGGTCCTTGCCACCACGAGTCCCGCTGTTGTGGAGACCCTGGAACAGATGGCAGAAAAAAGTGTAAACATCCTTGACAGAAAGCAGATAATCATGCATGAAGGGAGCAGCAGCCAAGGGCGGGCCGCATCAGGCGAGGAAGGGGAAGGAGACCGAGCTGGTCAATGGTACCTTTTTTCAGAGACGGACATTAAAAATATTTTTTGTTTGACAGAAGAGAATGTTGATTATAATAAATTGATCCAGGGTGCGGGGGACGGCAAATTTCCCGTGGTCCTTGTTGGTGGTAAATAAAAAAAAAGGCTTGATTTAATGTAAAACCTGTTATAAAGCCATCTGAAATTGTGGCTTTGTACGATAACGTTAATTTTTAAAGGAGAATGGAAAGAAAATGGCTTTTAATCCAATTGTAGATGAAGAAAAATGTGTTGGCTGTGAAGAGTGCGTTGATGTGTGCCCTGTAGAAGTGTTTGAAATGGTGGATGGAAAATCCTCTCCGGTCAATGCAGAAGAGTGCATGGGCTGTGAAAGCTGCGTTGAAGTGTGTGAAGAAGACGCAATTGTCATTGAGGAAGATTAGGACCGCTGGAAGCAAATAATCCAGGTATATCGTGCAGGACTTTTGTTCGTATTCAAAGTGCGAGGACAGTATCACAGTGAACGATGTGCCTGTTGTCGCAATATAGAAGACGGGCAAAAGGGCAAGCAGGATTCGTGGCTTATTTTGCGGTATGAATCCTGCAGGATCCTGGCCGTAGCAACTTCTGCAACGCCTGCTTGGCTTTCAGCTTTGCCTTCAGTACCGGGGAAGGGAATGCCCGGGGCTTTCCTTTCTCTGGAATACGGGCAAACGGTGGCAGACACCAACTGCATCTGGATTGAAAAAGCTTGTGCAGGACCTTGGGGAACCCCTCCATGGCCGTGCCCAAGCTTTTTTTATTTAAACCCGCCCACCGGCTTCACCCGGTGGGTGTTTATTGCCCTGGGGTGGAAAATTTTTCGACAAACCCTTTCTGGTTGAATTCCCATGGCCCTTTTTCGGTCTTTCGGGCCAGGGATGTTTCGATCTGGCTGAGAAAATCGGCTCTCGGGATCTCTTCCGCACCCATGGAGAGCATGTGGTCGGTGGTCACCTGGCAGTCGATGAGGTTAAATCCCAGGGTTTCAAGGTGACATGCCAGGGCACAGAGGGCCGTCTTGGACGCGTCGCTGACCCGGGTGAACATGGACTCTCCAAAAAAACATCCCCCAAGGGAAATACCGTAGAGGCCGCCGGCAAGGGTACCGTCTTTCCATGCCTCCACGGAATGGGCATACCCGCTTTTATGGAGTCGGGTGTACGCTTGGATCATCTTCCGGCCAAGCCAGGTCTCTTCTCTCTTCTCAATGCGTGAATCGGCACATTCCCGGATTACCCCGTCAAAATTTCTGTCCATGGTGATTTGGAAGTGGTGTTTTCGGATCTTTTTCTTAAGACTCCTCGACACCCTGATTTTTTCGGGGTAGAGCACAAGCCTTGGATCCGGGGACCACCAGAGGATGGGTTCGCTGCTGGAATACCAGGGGAAAATCCCGTTCCGGTAGGCCAGAAGGATTCTGCTTTGACTGAGGTCTCCCCCGATGCAGAGGAGACCGTCAACCCTTGCCAGCCTTGCCGGGGGAAATTCATTGCGATGGGATAACCGGAACAGGGGCATCTATTCTTTCATGTTGAATGTGATTTCGTTGTTTTTCAATCCCAGAGAGACCTCGCCGCCGTTTTCAAGGGACCCGAAGAGGATCTCGTCGGTGAGCTTGTCCTTGATCCTGCTCTGGATGAGTCGCTCAAGGGGTCTGGCCCCGAACTTGACATCGTACCCGTTTTCGGCAAGGTAGGATCTTACCTTGGGCGAGTATTTGAGAACGATGTTTTTTGCCTTGAGCATGGTTTTTAGTTCCTTCATGTTTTTGTCCACGATCCGCTCCATGATCTCATGGGAGAGGGCGTTGAATTGTACCATGGCATCCAGCCGGTTCCTGAATTCCGGGCTGAAGGTCTTTTCAACGGCCTTGATGCCCTTGGAGTTCACGTCTTCCATGTGGTCCCCGAAGCCGATTCGGTTTGAGGTCATCTCCCGTGCCCCGGCATTGGAGGTCATGATCAGAATCACATTGCGGAAATCGGCAGACCGGCCGTTGTTGTCCGTTAAGGTGGCATAGTCCATCACCTGGAGCAGGATGTTGAACAGGTCGGGATGGGCCTTTTCGATTTCGTCAAGGAGCAGTACACAGTGGGGGTTTTTCCGGATCCCGTCGGTGAGGATTCCCCCCTGGTCAAATCCGATATACCCGGGAGGCGCCCCGATGAGCCTTGAAACGGCGTGTTTTTCCATGTATTCGCTCATGTCAAAGCGCATGAACTCAACCCCCATGTTAAAGGCCAGCTGTTTTGCCACCTCGGTTTTTCCCACCCCGGTGGGACCGGCAAAGAGAAAGGAACCGATGGGACGTTCAGGAGCGGAAAGACCGGCCCTGGACCGCTTGATGGAGGTGGCAAGGGTGGTGATGGCACTGTCTTGGCCGTAAATGACCTGCTGGAGTTTTTTGTCAATGTTTTCAAGGGTTGACTTGTCCGAGGCGGTCACGTTGGTGGCCGGGATCTTGGCCATCTTGGCAATGGTCTTTTCAATATCCGTGGCCAGCACGTTTTTCCGGTCCGCCCGGCCGGCAAGCCGTATCAGAGAACCGGTCTCGTCCATGACATCAATGGCCTTGTCCGGGAGGTACCGGTCGTTGATGTGCTTGGCGGCAAGCCTTGCGCAGGCCTCCAGGGCTTCGTCGGTGTACGTCAGGTTGTGGTGCTCTTCGTAGCACGGTTTCAGCCCCTTGAGAATATCGATGGTTTCATCCACGGTGGGTTCGGTTACCTCGATTTTCTCAAACCGTCTGGAAAAGGCCCTGTCCTTTTCAAAGTAGTTTTTATACTCCTCATGGGTGGTGGAACCGATGCACCGCAAAAGGCCGTTGGAAAGGGCCGGCTTCAAGATGTTCGAGGCATCCATGGAGCCGCTGCTGGTGGCGCCTGCCCCCACCACGGTGTGGATCTCGTCGATGACCAGCAAGGCGTTTTCCTTCTCCTCCAGGGCGGTGATCACATCCTTGAGCCGCTGCTCAAAATCGCCTCTGTACTTTGTTCCGGCCAGCAGTGCCCCCATGTCCAGGGAGTACATTTCAGAGGCTTTGAGGAAATCAGGCACCTCCTGTTGAAAGGCTTTCAAGGCGACCCCCTCGGCAATGGCCGTCTTGCCGACACCGGGGTCACCGACAAACACCGGATTGTTTTTCCGCCGCCGGCAGAGCACCTGCATGGCCCTTTCCATTTCGGTGATCCTGCCGATGAGGGGATCGATCCTGCCGGTTTCGGCTTTTTTCAGAAGATCCGTGGTAAAGAGGGCGAGGGGATCGTTTTTTTCCTTCTGACCGGGTGCCTGCCTGCCGGGCCTTCGGGGATCCTTGTCCGGCTGACCCTTTTCCGCCCTGGGTTGTGTGTCACCGCCATGGGAGATGTAATCCAGAACATTGAGCCTGGTGATGCCTTCGGATTCAAGGAAATAGGCGGCATGGGAATCTTTTTCCTGGAAAATGGAAGCAAGGATATCCCCGAGGTTGACCTCGGTCTTTTCAGCGGAACGGGCATGGTTGATGGCCCGCTGGATCATCCTCTGGAAACCGATGGTCTGCTGGAGGACATACTCTTCGCCTTCTTCAATGGTGTTCATTTTCTCGTTAAAGAAGATGTCCAGGTTGTTTTTGATGATTTCAGGGTTGCCTCCGCATTTTTCAATGGTTTCAGCGCCTGTGCCATGGTTAAGGATTGCATAGAGAACATGTTCCACACAAACATACTCATGCCTTCTTTTTTTTGCCTCTCGCACGGCAACTCCGAGAGTTGTGCTCAGTTCTTTGCTTATCATGGCTACTCCTTCTCCATTGTGCATTTTAAAGGGAATCCATTCTCCCTTGCAAGGTTGTGTACGGTCATGACTTTGGTTTCGGCAATTTCATAAATAAACACACCGCAGATGCCTCGTCCCTGTCTATGTACATTAAGCATGATTTCCGATGCTTTTTCAAGAGATTTTCCAAAAACATCCACAAGAATTTTGACAACAAACTCCATGGTGGTGTAATCGTCGTTGTGCAGGATCACCTTGTACATGGGGGGCTCTTTTTCATCGGTCTTTGATGTTGATGCCTGCTTTTCTTCTATTTCAGGTGAAAACGGATTCATTGGTGGTCACGCTCCGCAGCATTTTTTGTATTTTTTCCCGCTGCCGCAGCTGCAGGGATCGTTGCGTCCAATCTTGGGGCTGGTCCTTGTAACAGGGGTCTTGACGGAGGATTTGTCGGAATGGGATAGTACCATGTCGCTGTTGTCCGGTTTCTGGAATTCGTTGATCTCTTCGGGCATGGAGATCTGGATCCGGAAGAGAATTTCCAGGGTCTCCTCCTTGATGCGGTCAACAAGGGCCTGGAACATTTCAAACCCCTCTTTCTTGTACACGATCAGGGGGTTTTGCTGGGCATACCCCCGCAGACCGATGCCCTCTTTGAGGTGATCCATGTTGAGCAGATGGTCCTTCCAAAGGGTATCAACGGTCTGGAGCATCACGTAGCGCTCCAGCTGACGGGTTTCTGTTTCTCCGATAATGGAGAATTTTTCCCTGTACAGGGTTTCTGCCTGGTGATAAATCGTGTCGGCCAGCTCTTCTGCTGTGTTGACAGAATCGGGGAGGGCGCTGAAATCAGGCCGGAAATTGAACTGCTTTTTCACCGCGTCACCCATTCCGGATAGATCCCACTCCTGGACCGGTACCTTGTCTTCCTCAAAGGAGTCAACAATATCAAGGGTTTTTTCCTCCATGATCTCCAGGATCACAGGGTGGAGGTTGTCGTTCTTAAGGGCGTCCCGGCGCTGCTTGTAGATCACCTCCCGCTGCTGGTTCATCACGTCATCATATTCGATGACCTGCTTTCTGATCTCAAAGTTGTGGCCCTCGACCTTGGACTGGGCATTCTCAATGGCCTTGCTGATAAGGCCGTGTTCAATGGGTTCTCCTTCGTCAATGCCGAGTTTGTCCATGATGGAGGTGATCCTGTCGCCGCCGAAGATCCGCAGCAGATCATCCTCTAAGGAGAGGTAGAACCGGGAGGAGCCCGGATCCCCCTGCCGGCCAGCCCGGCCCCTGAGCTGGTTGTCGATGCGCCGGGATTCATGGCGGGAGGTGCCGAGGATGTGAAGGCCGCCAAGCTCCTTGACCCCCTCACCGAGCACAATGTCCGTCCCCCTGCCGGCCATGTTGGTGGAGATGGTGACCGCGCCTTTCTGGCCGGCGTTGGCAACGATCTCGGCCTCTGCCTGGTGGTGCTTGGCGTTGAGCACGGTGTGCTTGATGCCCCTTTTTTTCAGCTTGCGGCTGAAATCCTCGGACACGTCAATGGCAATGGTTCCCACCAGAACCGGCTGGCCTTTTCGGTGAAGGGCGATGATCTCGTTGATGGCCGCCTCGTATTTTTCCTTTTTTGTTTTGTATATCACATCGGCCATGTCCTCCCGTATCATGGGCTTGTGGGTGGGGATCACCAGGACATCCAGGTTGTAGATCTTTTTAAACTCTGCCGCCTCGGTCTCTGCCGTGCCGGTCATGCCGCCGATCTTGTCGTACATGCGGAAAAAATTCTGAAAGGTGATGGAGGCAAGGGTCTGGTTTTCATTGGCAATTTTGACGTTTTCCTTGGCCTCCAGGGCCTGGTGGAGACCTTCGCTGTAACGTCTTCCTGTCATGAGCCGGCCGGTAAACTCGTCAACAATGACCACTTCATCGTTTTTGACAATGTAATCCACATCCAGCTTGAAAAGGGTGTGGGCTTTCAGGGCCTGGTTCAAGTGGTGGAGAAGCTCGATGTTTTTCGGATCGTAGAGGTTCTCCACATCCAAAAGTTCTTCGCCCTTGGCAACACCAGCTTCTGTGAGCATGACACTCTTGGCTTCTTCATCAATGGTGTAGTCAATATCCCTTTTGAATCCGGGGATGATCGTGTTGATCTGGACGTACATGCCGGTGGATTTTTCCGCAGGCCCGGAAATGATCAGGGGGGTTCGGGCCTCGTCGATGAGAATGCTGTCCACTTCGTCCACAATGGCAAAGTTCAGCTCTTTCTGGGCGAGGCTCTCCCTGTCAAACTTCATATTGTCCCTGAGATAGTCAAACCCGAATTCGTTGTTGGTGCCGTAGGTGATATCGGCATTGTACGCTTTTTTCCGGCCCTGGTCGTCCATCTCATGGAGCAGCACGCCGACCTCAAGGCCTAAAAAAGTGTACAATTTGCCCATCCATTCGGCATCACGCTGGGCCAGGTAGTCATTGACCGTTACAATGTGAACCCCTTTTCCGGTAAGGGCGTTTAAAAAAGCCGGCAGGGTCGAAGCCAGGGTTTTTCCTTCACCGGTTTTCATCTCGGCAATGGTTCCTTTGTGCAGGGCGATGCCCCCCAGGAGCTGAACGTCAAAATGGCGCATGCCAAGTACCCGCCACGAGGCTTCCCTGACAAGGGCAAAGGCCTGGGGCAGGATGTCATCAATGGCGTCACCGTTTTTCAGACGCTGTTTGAGGGTGGTGGTCATCTGGGTGAGTTCACCGTCTTCAAGGGCCTGCATCCCCGGCTCGAGACCGTTTATTTCATCCACCAGGGGCTCAAGTTTTTTGATGGCCCTGTCGTTGCTGGAACCGAATATTTTTGAAAGTAATGTTAACATTGATTCTTTACCTTTGGATTGTATTAAATCTGCTGTTCTGGGCATGAAAAGCAAGGTTTATGTTTTTTTCGTTTTTCCATATAGATCTGAATGGTTACAATTTGTTTCATATTAATAACATATAAGCATTTTTTTCAAAATCAAAATAATTTTTTTTCCCGGTTGCGCCACCGAGGGGGATCGTCTGGGGTCTTGCGGGCTTTGCTGGAATTCGGGATGGGATTTACCGGGTGGGTCAGGCTTGCATTGTGGCTCGTTTTCTGAAATTTGAAACAAGAACCATTGTGACGGGTCAGGGAATGTCAAAAAAAACCACGCATCCTGCCTGGTCAGTTGAGGATGTATTTTTCCGGGTTTACGGATACGCCGCTGATGGTTATTTCATAATGGACGTGGGGGCCTGTGCTCCTGCCTGTGTTGCCCATGAAGCCTATGACATCCCCCCGGTTTACCGTTTCGCCTCTTTTTACCAGTATTTTGTCCAGGTGGCCGAACTTTGTCACCGTTCCATGGCCATGGTCAATCACCACCACCTTTCCAATGAACATTTTTTCCCTGGCCAGGGAAACCGTTCCCTTTGCCGTGGCCACAATTTTTGTGCCTTTTCTGTTGGCAATGTCAAGACCCGAATGAAACTCTTTTTTTCCGGTAAAAGGGGATTTTCGGTATCCAAAGCTTGAGGTGACCCAGCCCTTGACCGGGCGTATGGACGGCGTGGCAGCAAGGATGTTCCGCTTTTTGCCAAGCTCCTTGGCAAGTGTTGCATAGTCGGA
This sequence comes from Desulfobacteraceae bacterium, assembly GCA_035268945.1. Taxonomy (GTDB): domain Bacteria; phylum Desulfobacterota; class Desulfobacteria; order Desulfobacterales; family Desulfobacteraceae; genus DATFJZ01. The sequence goes on from DATFJZ010000135.1 coordinate 7,771, forward strand.
TAGTTTTGCATAAGAAACCGTGTCCATCTGGTTGAGCTGTTCGTGCATTTTGCGCATCAGGCTGTTGTGTTTTTCCGTTGCCGGTATTTTGGGGTCAAGCTCGTCACCTGGCAATCCCCCGGTGCCGAAAAGCTGGGAAGAATCGCTGTCCTGCTCGATGTTGGCAATGATTCGGACCTTGTTTTCAAATTCTGCCAGGTTCACCACCCTGGATGTGAGGGTGTTGATCTTGTGGGCAAATTTCTGTATCTGTTTTCTCTGGCTCTCTATCTCACTGGTCTTTTCGTTGAGTCGTTCTGTCAGCACCCTGTTGTCAAGGGATGTAACCTTGAGCCTGTAATAGTCCCAGCCGGCCCAGGCAAGAATAGCGGACAGGGCCAGGATACCTGTGAAGCAGGCGAATAAAAGCTTTTTTGAGATGGAAAACTCTTTGATCCTGGATGATGAGCCGGAGTGGAACCAGATTTTTGCCTTTTTCTTTATCATTGGTTCAAATTGCTCCTGGAGTTGCCGTAAGTCCTGATTTTTCATCGATGCCAAACATGAGGTTCATGTTCTGGACCGCCTGGCCTGCGGCTCCCTTCAAGAGGTTGTCAATGGCAGAGACAAGGATCAGCTGCCCGGTTGTTCTGTCCAGACTGAACCCGATGTCACAGAAGTTTGTTCCCCGGACATGGGCAATGTCGGGAAATTTGCCCGGAGGGAGAATTCTGACAAAAGAGTTGGTGCCATAGCAGCTGGTAAATGTCTTTCTGATGCTTTCATCGGTGGTGCCGTCACAGGCCCTTGCGTAAATTGTCGACAGCATGCCCCGTGTTGCCGGCAGCAGGTGTGGAACAAAGGTGATCCTGGTTTTTGATCCCGCGTGGATGCTCAACACCTCTTCCATTTCAGGGACATGCCGGTGGGCATTGATTTTATAAGGTTTGAAGGATTCATTGGTTTCACAATAGTGGGTTGCCAGGGATACGGAACGTCCTGCACCGCTGACGCCGGATTTTGAATCGGAGATGATGCCGTGGTTGTCTATGAGTTTTTCGGTGACAAGGGGCAGTACCGGCAGCAGAAAGCTTGTGGGGTAGCACCCCGGGTTCCCCACAATGTCGGCTTTGGCTATTTGGCTTCTGTAAATTTCCGACAGCCCGTAAACCGATTTTTCTAAAAGGGCCTTGGCACTGTGCTCCTGATAGGCGGCTTCGTAGGCTGCAGCATCGGTGAACCTGAAGTCGGCGGACAGGTCGATCACCTTGATATTGTTCTCGGCAAAAAGGGGGGCGTAGGCCATGGATGTCTTGTGGGGCAGGGCTAGAAATACGCAGTCGATTCTCTGTTTAAGCTTGTCAATGTTGATCTCTTCACATGTCAAATCCACAAGATTCCGCATGGCCGGGAATACTTCTCCCATGGTTTCACCGCTGTAGGATCTGGAGGTGACCGCGGCCAGCTCGGCTTTCGGGTGGTTTGAGATCAGTTTGACAATTTCCGCTCCTGTGTATCCTGTTGCTCCGCAAACTCCAGCTCTAATCATCTTTTTTTCCCCGGTTTCCTCTGATACGAAATTGTTGGTTTTAGCTGATGGTTTTCATATAAAATTCGTGGTGCGTCGGCAGCCCATCGGTTCTGAACAGCATCCTCGCCAACTTTAGCAGAGGGATAAAATCTTTTCAAGTGATTTTAGAAAATTAGAAAGCAGAATTGAAGAAAATTTGACAACGTGAAAGGGATGGCATAATTTGAACAATCAGCAAAGGACTCTGAGCAGAAATCAGTTTTACACGGGGTCAGGGCCTTCGTTATCAAGGTTAGGGCCATGGAAACAATAAAATCTCCCATTGCAACTGGTCATTTTACTTGCTTTATGCGTTGCGGCAATGGGTACATTTTTGAGGAATTTATGAGAACAGAAATTATATCAACAGGGGATGAGATTGTTTCAGGCGCCGTAACGGATACAAACGCTTCATGGCTCGCATCCGAGCTCCTGGATGCGGGAATCGTTACCGCCCGGATCTCGTGCACAGGGGATGAGGCAAAAACCCTTGCCGCTGTTATCGGTGAGGTGGCACAGAGGGCGGATCTTGTCCTTGTGACGGGAGGTCTCGGTCCCACGGAGGATGATCGCACTGCCGGGGCTGCAGCCGTGGCAGCACAGGACAGGCTTGGTCTTAACAGGGAAGCCCTTGTTTCCGTTGAGGGGTATTTTGAAAAACGGAGAGTGACCATGCCCGAAATCAACAGAAAACAGGCAGAGCTTCCCTTGACAGCCGATGTTGTCGAGAACCTTTTTGGTACGGCTCCGGGGTTTTACATGGTGATCAACCAGGCACTTTTCTTTTTCATGCCAGGCGTCCCCATGGAGATGAAAAAAATGTTCAAAAACGCCGTCTTGCCGGAAATTAACCGGCGTTTTACATTGAACACCCGGGTGTTGTCCAGGTGCTTCACCATCTTTGGACTGCCCGAGGCCGACGTCGGCACCAGAATTGCCGGATTCCGTAATAAATTTCCCGAAATGCGGCTTGGGTTCCGGGCTGACTTTCCGCTGATCTATGTCAAATTTTCCTGCAGCGGCAGCCATCTGGCCGGGTCAAATCTGGAAGCGGAGATGGAAAGAGCGGGGCAGTGGATTGCCTCATGTCTGGAAAAGCGCATTGTCTCTTTCCAGGGGCTTACCATGGAAGAAGAGGTCGGCAGGCTTTTAACCGTTGGTGCAGCCACGGTTGCCGTTGCCGAGAGCTGCACCGGCGGGCTTGTTGCCGATATGCTCACCAATGTGGCAGGCAGCTCAGACTATTTCTTGTTGTCGGCCGTGACCTACGCCAACCAGGCCAAGATCCGGGTGCTCGGGGTTGACAGCAGGACCATTGAAAAAAATGGGGCCGTTCATGAAGAGACAGCCAGGAGCATGGCTGAAGGGGCAAGAACGGCTGCCGGGGCCGATTATGCCATTGCCACCTCGGGCGTGGCCGGCCCCGGCGGCGGCAGCGATGACAAGCCGGTGGGAATGGTGTGCCTTGGCCTGGCAGGACCCGGCTTTTCCAGGGGAAAAACCTGTCACTTTTCCTTCAAGGAGCGTAAGATGAACA
>DATFJZ010000136.1:0-4342 GCA_035268945.1 Desulfobacteraceae bacterium
AGAACTGCGGCCATTGGTCCTCAAACAGCTTGATTTTCTTAACGCCTGGCAGGGCAAAAAGTCTTATCTCCTTTGGTTCTCAATGTTCCTGACAGGGCAAGCTCTGGGGGCTCTTAATCGGCTATTTCATATAAAAAAAAACCATGGACCGGTTATGCCGGTTTATTGGAACTGAGAGAGTAACCATGAAATGGATAGAGATAAGAGCATGTTTTGAAGCAGAGGATACCTGGCTGGCAGAAGAGCTGGTTTCGGATATCTTCTTTACCCTCGGGCTGAAAGGGGTGGTGTGCAGTACGCCCCTGCCCGAGCCGGACGATGGCTTTCAACGGGATTCCCCCAGTGGATCCACGGCGAATGCCGTGTCCGGGTATCTTCCCGCCAGTGAGCGGTCAGAGGGCATCCTTACCGCCCTGGAGGAAAAATTTGACACCCTGAAAGAACACGGCATTGCCGTGACCATCACCACCAAAACCATTGACCAGGAAGAGTGGGCCGAATCCTGGAAGGCGTTTTTTTATGCGGCACGCATTACCGACAGGATCGTTGTCAAGCCGGCGTGGCGAGATTTTGATGCAGAGCCCGGGGATATCATCGTCGAGATCGATCCGGGCATGGCCTTTGGAACGGGCACCCATGAAACCACCTCCATGTGCCTTGCCATGATCGAAGAGTACCTTGAGCCCGGAAACTCGTTTTTCGATGTGGGGACCGGTTCGGGGATTCTCATGATTGCGGCGGCCAAACTCGGAGCCAAACGGATGACCGGCATTGACAATGATGAGGTGGCCGTGGCCATTGCCCGGGAGAACCTTGAAAAAAACAGAATCCCTTCGGAAACATACCAGGTTCTGCACAACACCATTGAGCACACCGACGTTGAACCCTTTGACCTGGTAACGGCCAATATTCTCGCAGAGGTGATCATCGATATTCTGCCTGACATCAGAAAAAGGGTAAAGCCAGGGGGGACGGCTGTTTTTTCAGGCATTATCCAGGAAAAAAAAGAGGCGGTTCTGTCCGAGCTTGCCAAAAACGATTTTTGTGTCATCAGCACCCGAACCATGGGAGAGTGGGTGGCCCTGTCGGCAAAACCGATGTAAGGGCCATGGAAACACTAAAATATATCATTGCAACGGGTCTTTTTACTTGCTTTCTGCGTTGCGGCAATGGGTACATATTTCAATATGCTCCCATTACCGCGCCTTGAAACCAATCAAAAATCCTGCGTTGACCTGGTACATTTTAAAATTTCCATGGCCCTAAAAGGAGAGAGATATGGGACAAGACCAGGACTATCCAGAACATACATTCCGTTTCCGGGTACCGTTGAGCTATATTGATACCGGCGGGGTTGTTTACAACGGCCGGTACCTTGACATTTACAACCAGGCAAGGGACGAGCAGATGCGGGACATCGGCTATCCCTACATGACCCTGGTAACACAAGACCGGAACCACCTCACCGTGGTGGAAGCCAATGTGCAGTACAAGGCGCCGGTGTTTTATGATGACGTGATCGACATCGTCAGCAGGGTGGAAAAGATCGGTTCGAGAAGCATCATCGTCAACCAGGCCATGTACAGGCAGGGGGAAGAACAGCCCTGCAACCAGGCCAGGTTTGTGATGGTCTGCGTGGGAGAGGGCTTCAAAACCTGCACCATCCCCGCCAAGCTGATCCATGCCCACCAGTTACAGGAAAAGAAGAATGAAAACAGCTGTTTTTAATGCCGCAGGTGGCAATCCAACGGCAATCTGCTACGACACAGATGTTACCGGGAAAGATTACCGGATGCTCAACAGGCAGATTCAAGGAGCACACCCCCGGGTGGAACAGGTGGGGTTTTACCAGGGAGAGGGCCCCCTTCCCCGCCTTGAGATGGCAGGGGGAGAGTTCTGCGGCAATGCGGCCAGGAGTTTTGCCTGCCTTTTAAAAGAGCTCAACCCGGGAAAAACCGGTTTCCAGTTCCACATCTCGGGGTTTGCCCCTCCTGTGACGGCCGAGGTGAACCGGATCGGCTGCCGGCGCACCACGACTTTCATATAAAAAAAAACCGCATCCACCTGCTCTGGATACGGTTTTTTAACATCAGGTAGTGCCGGGCCGTAACATCAACAGCCGCAGCCGCAGCCGCCGCCCTGGGGGTCGGACCCGCAGCAGGATTCGCCTGCACCGCAATCCGGGGAACCATGCCCGCACTGGTGGGCATCCGGTTCCAGGCCTGTTTCACTGATGGTGATGTCAAATGTCAGGGTCTTTCCTGCCAGGAAATGGTTGACATCCATTTTCACGGTCTCGTCGGTGATTTCCACCACTGTTGCGGGCACAGGACGACCCTGGGCGTCCTGGAGCTGAAGCTGCATGCCCTGGGAGAGTTCCATCTCTTCGGGCACCTGGCTGGTGGGAAAATCGATAAAGGCGTTCTCATCCCTCTGGCCATAGCCCTCTTCCGGCGGAATGGTAACGGTTTTGGATTCGCCTTTTTCCATTCCCAGAACGGCCTGATCAAATCCCTTGATAAGCATGCCCGATCCCACGGTAAACTTCATGGGATCCTTGCCCTGGGAGGTGTCAAAGACGTTGCCGTCTTCGAGTTTACCGGTATAATCCACTGCGATTGTGTCGCCTGCTTTGATTGCTGTCATAGTGTCAATCCCTTTCAGGGCTTTTGTTTGATCCAGCCCTGATATCCAGCCGATTTCGCGGCCTTGTATTAAAATATCTTCCCCGCCAGGGGATCATTCAAACCAGAAAGGAAAATAATAATCAAATCGAACTTGTCTACCTTTTTTTTACATGGGGATATTAGAAAAAATCCTTTACATCACAGCGGGAATGTAATACAGGGGATAAAATTTGTTTGATAAAAAAACGACTGTTCACCGGAATGAAGATTATTCAAAACTGATTGCCCATACAGGGGTATTGCTGTTCATATCCAGGTTGATGCATCACAGGAGGGGTCATGGAGTTTAAGGATTATGCCAATTATCATGAAATGCTTTGTGAGACCGTTGAGAACTATGCCGAAAAGCAGGCTTTTCGGTGGTTTGACAGCGACGCCAACGCCACATCCATTCCATGGAAGACGTTTTACAATGAGGTCCGGGCAGCGTCAAAAAGCCTCATCGCTTTAGGGGTAGAACACGGAGACAAGGTCAACATCCTCAGCTACACCTCTTACCGGTGGGTGCTCACCGACATTGCCGCCATGTGCGCCGGAGCGGTTACCGTGGGGATCTACCAGTCCAATCTGCCGGCGGACTGTGAGTATATCATCAACCACTCCGATGCGGTGCTTGTGTTTGCTGAAAATAGAAAACAGCTGGACAAGCTTATGGAAATCAGAAGCAGCATTGAAAATATCAGGAAAGTGATCCTGTTCAACGAAACGCCTCCCGACGATGACTGGGTGATCTCCTATGAAGCCTTCCTCGACCTTGGCAGGGATATCCAGGACAGTGAATTCGACAAAAGGGTCAGGATGGTAACTCCGGGGGATGCCGCGGGAATCGTTTACACCTCGGGAACCACCGGCGTTCCCAAGGGTGTGGTGCTCACCCATGACAACATCACCGCCACGGCCCAGTCGGTGTACCACAGCGGAGATTTCGCCGATGGCGGTGAGATGTTTGTCTTTCTTCCCCTGGCCCATGTCTTTGCCAGGACCTGCTGCAACACTGCAGTGAAAACGGGGCACCGCACCACCTTTGCCAGGAGCATCGACACCCTGATGGAGGATTTCCAGCTGGCCGCCCCCCACTGGTTCATCTCGGTTCCGAGGATTTTTGAAAAGATTTACACCAAAGTGGTCAGCAGCGTGGAGGCAAAAGGCGGTGCTGCGGAAAAACTCTTTCACTGGGCCTGCCGGGTGGGATACCAGGTCAGTGACCACAAGATGGCAAAAACACCGGTTCCTTTTTTCCTGGAGCTCCAGTACCGGGTGGCATCCCGGCTGGTCTTTTCCAAGATTCACAAGGCCCTTGGCGGCAACGTCAAATGGTGCATCAGCGGTGCTGCCCCCCTGAACCCGGACATCGCCCGGTTTTTCCATGCCGCCGGCATTCTGATCCTGGAGGGCATCGGCATGACCGAGAACACCTCCTTTGCCAATGTCAACCGCATGGACAATTACAATTTCGGTGTTGTGGGACCTCCCGGCGAAGGGCTGTACCATAAAATCTCCGAAGACGGCGAGATCCTCTCCAAGGGCCGCAATGTGATGAAAGAGTACTACAAGATGCCCGGGGAGACCGCCGATACCTTTACCGAGGACGGATGGCTTCGAACAGGGGACCTTGGCGAGATCGACGAGAACAATGTCCTCAAGGTAACGGGAAG
>DATFJZ010000137.1:0-13107 GCA_035268945.1 Desulfobacteraceae bacterium
CCCGCAACGAATACCTGATCCAGGGGATCTTTCATGTGCGCAACCAGGCCAAGCGTCTCTCCTATCTCTCATATGCCAATATGATTGAATCGGAAAAACCGCTGAAGGCCCACTACGACGCTGTTGTGAACGAACACCATACGATGATTGACTGCTTGACGGCCCGGAAAACGGAACAGCTCAAAAACACCATTGCCGGACACATCAAAAGCTTTCAGCAGCGAATCGTTGGCTTCATGACTTCGTAAAACTCGATCATCAAGTTTTTATGGAAGAACCTATTAAGAGCCTCCAAAGCTTGCCCTGTCAGGAACATTAAGAACCAAAGGAGATAAGACTTTTTGCTCTGCCAGGCGTTAAGAAAATCAAGCTGTTTGAGGACCAGTGGCCGCAGTTCTTGATTTTCAGCCTGGCAGGGTAAAAAGTCCTCCGACGTTCTCGTTCCTGACAGGGCAAGCTTTGGGGCGGCGCTATTCTAAAAACTTGATAACCGAGTAAAACCATCGGCTACAGCGAATATTGAAAATCCAACGCTTGCACCTGTATGGCAGGACTTTCATATAAAAGGGGATGTCTGTATTGCTGAAACTGAAAAATCAAGATAATATTTGATTTTTATTAAATTAATGTTAAAAACAGAAAACCTGTTACCAACACGCAAGGCTTGTGTTTTTATGCTGCCCCCCGCTTTGAAGAGAGACAACCCGAAAAAACCGGGCATGGCGTAACATTAATTCTGGAGAGTTTTTTAAAATGAATGAACCCAGTCAAGAGATGGATATCATCTTAGAAATTGGAAATATCAATTCCACAGACGAGGCGGAAGATATTTTCAGGCAGTACATGGATGAAAATCAGCTGGCGAGGATATCAACAATCACCCATCCGGAGGTGCTGAAGAGAATCGCCGGAACCCTTGTTATCTGCAACCCCTCGTCTGTTTTCATCAATACCGGCACAGAGGAGGACAGGGAGTTTATCAGAAACCTGGCCCTGGAGAAAAAGGAAGAACGTCGGCTGGCCATGGAGAACCACACCATCCACTTTGACCTGGCAGAAGAGCAGGGGAGGATCATCGACCGCACCTTCTACATTGCAGGCCCGGAGGAAAAGGTCAGCTCTCTGGCCCGGAAGATGGACCGGGAAAAAGCCCTTGAAGAGGTTAAATCCCATATGCTCGATATCATGAAGGAAATGACCATGATCATCGGGTTCTACATGAGGGGCCCTGTCGGCTCTCCAGCTTCCAACCCGGCCCTTGAGATAACCAGTTCGGCCTATGTAGCCCACAGTGCCGAACTTCTCTACCGGAACGCCTATTCCGATTTTGACAAAGCCGTCAACACCCTGGGGCACTTTTTCACCAACCTCCACAGCGAAGGGCTCAACAGGGAGAAAGACCTGCCCAACGCCAGGGTGTTCATGGACCGTAAATTCAGGACAACGTACAGCTTCAACTGCACCTATGCCGGCAATACCCTGCTTCTCAAAAAGGGGAACCACCGGTTTGCCGTTGACAAGGCCGTTTATGAAAACACCGGCAGGGAGCTGTCCGAACATATGTTCCTCACCGGTATTTACGGAAAAAACAACCGCATCACCTGGATTGCCGGGGCTGCTCCCAGCGGATGCGGCAAAACCACCACGGCCATGGCAGGCGATGAATTCATCGGGGATGATCTTGCCCAGATGTGGATTGCCCGGGACGGGACGATCCGGTCGGTGAATCCCGAATGCGGCATCTTCGGCATCATCCAGGATGTCAACCGGGAGAGTGACCCCAGGCTGATGAAGGTGCTGCGTCAGCCCGGTCACGAGGTGATCTGGTCCAATGTGCTGGTGGACAGAGACAAAACCCCCTTCTGGGTGGGAAGCAAGGAAGAGCTCCCCGGCAAGGGCACCAATTTCCAGGGCCCCTGGCACAGCGGAAAAGTCGATGAAAGCGGCAGCCCTGTCCCCCTGTCACACCCCAATGCCCGGTGCACCTTACGATGCACCTCCCTGGAGAACTACTCCATGGAGGCGGAAAATCCCGACGGCATTGTGACCCGGATCTTCACTTACAGCGGCAGGGACGCCGACACCATGCCGCCGGTGTGGGTGGCAAAAAACCCCGACCACGGCGTTGTTATCGGCGCCTGCATTGTTTCAGAATCCACGGCAACAGAGGTTGGCGCCACAGGGGTCAAACGGGCTCCCTGGGCCAATGCCCCCTTCATACCGGGAACGCTGGGGGACTATATGAACGCCCAGTTCCAGTTCTTTGGCAGCAACAAGATCCAGGATGCGTTCAAGCCGGTGATGGCAGGCCTCAATTTCTTTTTAACCCATGAGGCCAGGGGGGGAAAGAGCCGGGACCTTTTGGGAGAAAAAAGGGACGTAAAAGTCTGGCTGGCCTGGCTTGACCGGTATGCCCACGGGGAGGTCGACCACATCGACACCCCCATCGGCCACCTGCCACAATACGATGACCTTGCCGCGCTCTTTGAAAAAATCATCCAGAAGCCCTACCCCAAAGAGCTCTATGTCAAGCAGTTCTCCCTGTACCTGGACAATATTATAAAACGGATCGATCTCCAGCACAGGGCCTATTCCCGTGAGGAAAACATCCCAGACAACCTGTTCCGAGTCCTGGAAAGACAGAAAGAAGAGCTGCTGGCACTCAAGGAGCGCCACGGCAGCATTGTTGCGCCGGATCTTCTGCCGGCCTGATGAGGGAGGAAAACCTTATGACCAACCGGATCTTTGCCGATCTGCACAACCACACAACAGCGTCAGACGGCGATTTCACACCGGAAGAGATGGTATTGAAGGCAAAACAGGCTGGGATTGCCGTGGTGGGTATCACAGATCACGACGCCATTGCCGGCCTTGACAGGGCCGTTGCCGCGGGAAAAGCCAACGGTATCAGGGTCATCCCCGGAGTTGAGCTCTCTGTCCGGTTCAAACGCCCCTCGTTTACCGGCACCCTCCATCTCCTCTGCTATTTTACCCCTGAAATCCTGGAGAACAGCCGTTTCCGGGAACAGATCTCCCATACCCTGGCCGGGGGCCGGGGGGAAAAACTTGTCAAGGCCAGGACAGCAGAGATCAACACGTTCTTCGGCCCCAGGGGCAAAACCCCTCTCCTGTCCGAAGAGATCACCCTTGACCAGGTGGCAGCGTACAGCACCAACGCCACACGACGTCATTTTGCCATGGTGCTCAACGAGGTTCACAACATCACCGACCAGGACCAGGTCAACAGAATCATCGGCAACAGCAGCCCGGCCTATCTCCCCTCGGGCATCGACCTGGCAGATGCTGCAGCATTCATTCAAACCGCTCCAGTGATCAGCGTTCTGGCCCACCCGGCAGCGGGCTCCTTTCCCGGCACAGGCCACTACAAGGAGGTGCTTCCCCCTCTGGAAACCGTGGAAAAACTGTTGCCGGAATTTCTCACTGCAGGGCTTGACGGCCTTGAAATCAACTATCCCGGCCATATTACCGACCATAGAACCCGCCTTTTCATCCTTGCCAGAGAGCACCACCTCACCGTCACCGGCGGGTCGGACTGCCATGATGCATCAGAGCGGCCACCCGGGGTGGAAGGCCTGGACGAAAGGGAATTCCAACGCTTTGACCACCGGCTTTCCCAATCGGCACAGCGCTCTGCCCCCTTAACCTGATTTCACCATTGCCGCAACGCAGAGAGCAAGTAAAAAGACCAGTTGCAATGGTATATGCTATTGTTTCCATGGCTCTAAGGACCTGAAATGACACCTCAATATCAGCATGAACCTCCGTATCCAGGACCACCGGCTGAAGGGAAAGAGGGTGTTGATAATTACCAAGGCACATGCCCCCACCACAGCCAGCTTGCCGAACGTGTAAAGGAGCTGAATTGCCTGTACGGAATCTCCAATCTGTTTGAAAACCAGGATGTCTCCTTGAAATGGATCATGCAACGGACGGTGGAGCTGATTCCCGCGGCCTGGCAGTATCCTGAGAATGCGTGTGCGCGCATAAAACTGGAGGGCAGGGAATACACCTCCAGGAAATTTAAAACGACGCAATGCTCACAAAAAACAAAAATCATTTTAAACGGAGAAGAGGTGGGAGACGTTGAGGTATACTATCTGAAGTGCCCGCCTGAAAGTTCTTGTGAGCCGTTTCTCAAAGAGGAGGAACGCCTGCTCTGGGCCATAGCGGAGCGGCTGAGCAAGGTGCTGTGGCTTAAGCGCTCTGAACGGGCACTCAAGGAGAGTGAAGAGCGTTATCGCACGTTGACCGAACAGGTCACAGAGGGTGTGGCCCTTGTCCAGAGCGGCCGGTTTTGTTACCTCAACCCTGAATTCTGCCATATCTTCCAGATCACCGACCCCCGGGCCCTGACGGGAAGCTGTGTGGACGCTCCGGTGCCAGGAGCGGCTGATGAACTCATGGAAATTTATAAGCACATTGGTCCTGATCCTCCCCAGAGCAAAAAGGAGGCGGTCTATCCACTGCCCCGGCAGGAGAGGATTGTCTGGGTTCAGGTCTGCCACAGCCCGATAACCTTGCAGGGCAAGGCCGCACTTCTCTCCACATTCAAGGATATAACCGAGATCAAAGAGCAGCAGCTGGCGGCACAGAGCAAGGCTGATATGCTGCACCGCGAGAACAGGGCTCTACGCTCCTCCCTCAGTGACAGATACCGGCTGGGCCGGCTGATCGGCCGCTCCAGGGTCATGCAGGAAGTATACGAGTTTATCCTGAAAGCGGCTTCTGCTGATGCTGATGTGGCCATATTCGGGGAATCGGGAACAGGCAAGGAGCTTGTGGCAAGAGCGGTACACGAACACAGCTCCAGGAACGCCGGTCCGTTCATTGCGGTGAATTGCGGCGCCGTTCAGGAGTCCCTTTTTGAAAGGGAATTTTTCGGGCACCGAAAAGGCGCATTCACCGGAGCCCATGCAAATGCTTCGGGGTATCTGGACATGGCAGAGGGCGGTACGCTTTTTCTGGATGAAGTCAGTGAACTCACGGTGAACATGCAGGCCAAGCTTCTGCGGGCCCTGGAAGGCGGTGAATACAGGCCTGTTGGATGCAGTGACTCTCAGTCGGCGGACCTTCGCATCCTCTCCGCCTCAAATATTGATTTAAACAAAAAGGTGGCCTGCAACGAGATGCGAAAGGATTTTTACTACCGTATCCAGGTAATCCAGATTCACATCCCCCCTTTGTGCTCCAGAAAAGAAGATATCCCTTTGCTGGTGGATCATTTTATACACCAGATGAAGAGCCGTTCCGGAAAAATCAGGGTCCCGGGCCATGTTATGGACAGACTGATGGAATATGAATGGCCGGGCAATGTCCGTGAACTTCGTAATGTGCTTCAGCGATATACCGCCCTTGGACACCTTGAATTCCTCTCCGCTGAATCAAAACCCGACCCTGAGAATTCCGGTTCTTCGCTTCAGTTGCGACCGGCGATTCGACAGCTTGAATCCTCCCTGATCCGGCGGGCAATGCAGGAGACCGGAGACAACCGTACAAAGGCCGCGAAAATGCTGGGCATATCCCGCAGAGCCCTTTTCCGGAAATTGAACGACTCGTATTGACCACAAACGCCCGTATGGGCGGTATCGCCCTATCTTTCTTTCTCTATTAAATTCAACATATTGACATAAAAAAGCACTGCTACGCCGGGCGATTTATTCCCAACCCTTTCATATCCCTGGATCATCCCCATTTGTTTTTCCTGTTATATCAAATAGTTGAAAAAAAAATTCTACATGGTATCCTTTTTGCTATGGAGAACAGTGCAGGCGGGATTCTGATGCCCCGCATCAATGTGAAACGCACGCTGTTCAACACCCAAAAAGGAGAGACTATGACACAGGACCCTTTTGGGAATCTGCAGGACTGGGGGCAGGTTCTTGACCATCTTGAGAATATATTTAAAACCGGCAGGGCCGAAGATTGTCAGCGAGGTCTGATTCGAATACTTCGCTACCGGGGAAACTGGCGGCTCAGGGAAGAGACGCTGAAACATATTGAAAACATCGAAAACCCAAAGGAGGATTTGATCAGGGAAGTCCTGTCGATTCTGGAAAATGATACTATTTATTACGAGGCCAGGATCATTGCATGCCGGAGTCTGATAAAAATACTTCATAAAAACAGATCAGCCCCGGAACAATTGACAAGAGAAGCCGGGCAGGCTTTGAAGAGAATAAACAGTATTCCCCAGCCGCCGTTCTTTATGGATTCCATCAATATGTATGCCCGTGATTTAAAATAAATTTTCGCAACAGGAGGTTATTATGATTATAGGGGTTCCCAGGGAAATTCTCTCTGAAGAAAAAAGAGTTGCCGTCATGCCGGACATGGTACAAAAATACATTGACCTCGGGTTTGAAGTTCGGGTCGAATCATCAGCCGGGAAAGGTATCGGCATAGAAGATACGGAATATCAAAACGCCGGTGCCGGTATTGTTGATGATCCCGAGGCTCTTTTTGCCGGGGCCGATATCCTATTGAAAGTAAAGCAGCCCATATTCAATGAACAGGTTAAAAAGCATGAAGTGGACATGCTCTCCAGCAAAAGCACCCTCATCACGTTTCTCCATCCGGCCACACCGTCCAACCATGAAATGGTAAAGAAGCTTGAAGCGGGGAACATAACAGCCCTGACAATGGATGGCGTCCCCAGGATTTCCAGGGCCCAGAGAATGGATGCGCTTTCTTCCATGAGTCTTGTGACCGGATACAAATCGGTGCTTCTGGCGGCAAATTACATGCCCGGGTTTGTGCCCATGACCGGCACCGCCATTGGTACGATCAAGCCTGCAACCTTTCTGGTTATCGGTGCGGGGGTTGTGGGACTTCAGGCTGTAGCCACGGCCAAAAGGCTTGGCGGTGTTGTCAAGGCCATGGATATAAGAGAAGAGGCCTGTACCCAGGCCAAAAGCCTGGGGGCAAAAATCGTTGACTTCAATATTCCCCAGGAACTGGTCCTGGGTGAGGGAGGGTATGCCCGGGCCCTGGACAGCCAGTGGCTCGAAAAGGAAAAAAATACCGTTGCGCCGGAAATTGAGCAGGCGGATGTTGTGATTTTGAGTGCCCTTGTCCCGGGAGAGGTGGCTCCGATCATCATCACCAGGGAAATGGTAAAGACCATGAAGTACGGTTCCGTTGTTATGGATATTTCCATAGATCAAGGCGGAAACTGCTCGGCCACCAAAGCAGGAGAGACCTTCCAGGAAAACGGGATTACCCTGTGCGGTATTCAGAACATCCCCGGTAGAATGGCTCTTCACGCAAGCTGGCTCTATTCCAACAACCTGTACTATTATGTGGAAAATCTGTATAAAAATGGCCCCGGCAGGATTGACCTGGAGGATGAGATTGTGGCTGCGTCTCTGGTTACCCATCAGGAGAAGATCCACCACAGGGGAACATTGAAAGCCATGCAGGCATAAACCTTCCTTTTAAGGAGAATAAAGTAATGGCGAATCTTTTTCTAATGACGGGCGTTTTCATCCTCTGTTTCGGCATCGGGTATCTCCTTATATCCAGAGTGCCCCCGCTTTTGCACACCCCGCTGATGTCCATGACCAATGCCATTTCAGGCGTTACCATCCTTGGCGCTTTGCTGATTTTTTCCCATCCGACAAGCAGTTTTGCAAAGATACTCGGCGGGATTGCCCTTATGGCAGCGGCGTTTAATGTGGTTGGAGGATTTGTCATCACGGACAGAATGCTCAAGCTTTTCAAACGAAACAATGCCGGAATGGATGAAACATGAACCAGATGTTACAATACACAAATACAATAATAGACCTTTTGATTGTCGGTGTTCTTATTATCGGTATCCGGCAGTTCCGTGCCCCTGAACAAGCCCGCCGGGGGAACCTTACAGCGGCATTGGCACTGGGATGTGCCTTTCTCCTGGTTCTGTTCCGAAACGGGATCATTGATATCTTCACGGTTGTGATTTCCCTGCTCGCGGGATCAGTGCTGGGATATGCAGTGGCCAGAAGGGTGAACATGATCCAGATCCCTGCCATGGTTGCTTTTCAAAATGGTGCCGGCGGAATTGCCGCCTTTATCGTTTCCCTGTTGGAATTGACCCGGGGCGGGGTTCACATGCCGTTTATCAACCAGATATCCGGTTTGCTCGGCCTCTGCATCGGCTCCCTGACCTTCAGCGGCAGCATGGTGGCCAGTGCCAAACTTGCCAACAAAATGCGCCAGACCCCGCAAATACTCAACAAACACAGTTTTCTGGTACTTGTCAATGGTCTTGCCCTGGTGATTGTCGGCCTTGCCGCCCTGTTTGCCCCTCCAAATGTCAGAGTGCCTCTTTTCATTCTTCAGATCCTGCTGGGGCTTGCTTTTGGCGTTCTCTTCTCCATCCGCATCGGTGGAGCGGACATGCCGGTTCTGATCTCTTTGCTCAACGCAACCACCGGGCTGGCCGCCGCGCTCTGCGGAATGGTTATCTCCAATCAGCTGTTGATCGCTGCCGGCGCCACTGTGGCGGCATCCGGGTCCATATTGACCTATGTCATGTGCAATGCCATGAACCGGAATCTGGGCAGTATTATGATTCCAGCTGCCCGGGCACCGGCCGCCGGGAAAGAGCAGGCTGGCGAAATACAAGGGGCTTTCACGCCTTTCCAGCCCCTTGATCATCCGGAACAGGAAGAGAAGAGGGAAAAGGACGAGGTAGATGAGCTTACCAGGGCTGCCCAGGTTCTGGAAAAGGCCCGGAACGTCATCATCGTGCCGGGATACGGAATGGCCATTGCCCGGGCCCAATTCAAGGTGGTTGAACTGGCCGACCTTCTGGAGGAAAGGGGGGTGGAAACCATGTTTGCCATCCATCCGGTTGCCGGTCGAATGCCCGGGCACATGAATGTCATGCTGGCCGAAGCTGACGTGGATTATGACAAGCTGCTGGAAATGGATGCTGCCAATGAGAAATTTCCCGAAACCGATGCAGTGTTGATCTTCGGGGCCTGTGACGTGGTAAATCCCGCGGCCATTCAAACCGAAGGAACCCCCATTTCCGGAATGCCGATTCTCATGGTTCAGGAAGCGGGAAATGTCATCATCTGTAATTATGATGCAAATCCGGGATATTCCGGAGAAGAAAATCCTCTGTACGAGGATAAAAAGGCCATCACTCTCTTTGGCGACGCCCTTGAAACAGCCGGCAAACTGATTGACGTTTTGGCGCTTACCGACCGGTAAGCGGATCGTTGTCTGCCCGGTTGACAAGGAGTTCTCCGTCCACCATGACATGGGTGACATCGGAGCCTTTTACCCCGTAAACCACGGTGGAAAAGGGGTTGTACAGGGGAACCAGGTGGGGCTGATCCGTGTTGATGACGATGATGTCGGCTTTTTTGCCCCGTACCAGGGACCCAATGCTCCGGTCAAGCCCCAGGGCCCTTGCCCCGCCAATGGTTGCCATCGTTACCACATCCCGGGCCTTCATAACGGTGGGATCAGACCCGGCGCACTTGTGAAGCTTGGCAGCCATGTCCATCTCCGAAAAAAGGTCGAGGCTGTTGTTGCTGGCGCAGCTGTCCGTTCCAAGCCCCACAGGAATGGCGCGCTTCATGATCGAGGGCATCGGGGCGATGCCCGAGGCAAGCTTCATGTTGCTCTTGGCGCAGTGCACAATGGCGGCCCCGTTCTCCTCGATCAGGGCCATATCCCTGTCATCGATCCACACCGCATGGCTCAGCAGGGTATTTTCATCGAGAAGCCCGAGGCGATCCAGGTAAGCCGCAGGGGAAAGATGGCGGTGGTGCCGGGGTATCATCTGCTGCTCGTTTTTTGTCTCTGCCAGATGGATCTGAAAGAGAATGCCACCTTCCCTGGCGGCTTTTTTTGCCCGCACCAGGGTCGTTTCGGAGCAGGTGTACGGGGAGTGGCAAAAAATCGACGGGTGGATGCGGGAACAGCGGTTCTGCCACTTTTCGGCAAAGGCTGCGGCATGGGCCACATTTTTTTCAGGATCGGGAACCCCGGGGGCGGGAAAATCGATGACCCCCTGGCCTGCCACGGCCCTGATCCCCGACTCAAGGGCCGCCTCTGCTGCCTGGTCTTCATAAAAATAGCCGTCACAACAGGTGGTGGTGCCGGAATTGAGAAGTTCCAGGCACGAATGGCGGGCCCATTTTTTTACCGAATCGGGGTTGATCTTTTCCGCTTCTGCAGGAAAGATGTGGTTGTTGAGCCACTGGTCCAGGGGAAGATCATCGGCCAGCCCCCGGAACAGGGCCATGGGAAGATGGGTGTGGCAGTTGACAAGTCCCGGCATGACAATGGCCCCTGCCGCATCAATGATCCGGGCACCCCCTGGGTCTGGACACTCTTTATCCGGCCCGATGTCTGCAATGATACCGTTTCTTACCAGCAGAAAACCGTTTTCCATGACCGGCACATGCTCTTCCATGGTGAGCAGTGTACCGCCTTTTATCAAAACATCCTCTGACATATCTTCCTTTTCCGATACTTTTTTTATTTTTTATATGAAAGTCGTGTTGCGGCGGCAGCCGAGGGGTTGTTAACTGTTGAAAACCGACTCCAAATAGAGTATAACCCGTGTTGGACCGGTAAAGTCAAGGAGATTCTCGGCTGGACAAGGGGAGAGCCGGGTGTGCCCCAAAAACCGATTTACGCATATTGGGTGGCAAACAGATGATTCTGGAAGTCAAAGAGCTGGTAAAAAAATACAAAACAGTCACCGCCGTTGACCACATCTCCTTTGCCATTCCCCAGGGAATCTGCTTTGGTCTGCTGGGGCAGAACGGTGCCGGCAAGACCACCACCGTGGAGATCATGGAGGATATCATCCCCTCCACCTCGGGCACGGTGCTCTTCAAGGGCCGCCCCAGGAACAGCTCCTTCAGGGAAGAGATCGGCATCCAGTTCCAGCACACAGAGCTGCTGGCCTTTCTCACCGTCCAGGACACTCTGAAAACCTTTTCCCGGTTTTACAAAACCCCCCTGCCCATGGAGCAGATCCTCGATCTGTGCCAGCTTGACAGCATAAAAAAACAGTTGAACAACAAGATATCCGGGGGGCAGAAACAGCGGCTCCTCCTGGGGCTGGCCCTGCTCAACGACCCGGATCTTCTCTTTCTCGACGAACCCTCCACAGGTCTTGATCCCCAGGCACGGCAGCACATGTGGCAGATTATCAAGGGGGCAAGACAGCAGGGCAAGACCATTGTCCTCACCACCCACTACATGGAAGAGGCCCAGGCGCTGTGTGACGACATTGCCGTGATGGACAGCGGTAAAATCATCGCAAGGGGCTCCCCGGCTCAGCTCATTGAACAGCACTGCACGATGGATCAGGAGCCCTGCAACCTGGAAACGGTTTTTCTCAATCTGACAGGAAAACATTTACGGGCCTGATCCCGGAACCGGCCATTGGTAACTGCCCCGGGATCACGCCTGCATGGACGAGGACAGATGATAAGTTTTAAACGAATGTGGGCCGTATTTGTCTCAAGGAACCAGGAATTTTTCAGGGACAAAGCGGCCTTTGGATGGAATTTTCTCTTTCCCTTTCTCATTGTGGCGGGCTTTGGCCTGATGTTCAGCAATGACACCCGGACAGAGTTCAAGGTCGGGGTGTTCCCCCTGTCCGGGGAAGAGGTCTCACTGGAGACCCTGGAACTGCCCGAGCAATTCAAAACGTCCAGGTATATCCATTTCATCCCCTTTGCATCCCTGGACCAGGGCATGGAGAGGCTTGGCCACCACAAGATCGACATTTTGATCAAAAACGGCAGAAAACCTTGGAAATACTGGATCAACGACTCCTCTCCCAAGGGTTTTATTGCGGAAAAAATATTCAGGGAGGCCTCCCTTCCCTTTGAGAACAGCGAAAAATGGCTGGTCAAGGAGAAGATCAGCACAACCCAGATCCGTTACATCGACTGGCTCTTTCCCGGCATCCTGGGAATGAACATGATGTTTTCCGCCCTTTACGGGGTGGGGTATGTCATGGTGCGGTACCGGAAAAACGGGGTGCTGAAACGCCTCAAGGCGACCCCGGTCACGGCCTTTGAATACCTCACCGCCCAGATGATGTCCCGGGTTTTCCTTTTGCTGTTCACCGTGGCCGTGGTGTGGGCGGGGTGCGACGCCGTTTTCTCCTTTCACACCGCCGGCTCCCTTGTGGACGTAGCCGTGGTGTTTCTTGCCGGCAGCATCTCCCTGGTCTCCATGGGATTAGTCCTGGCCTGCAGGGGCACCAGCGAAGAATTTGCCAGCGGCATGATCAACTTCATCTCCTGGCCCATGATGTTTCTCTCCGAGGTGTGGTTCTCCCTTGAAGGGGCCGCCGGATGGGTCCAGGATTTTTCCCGGCTCTTTCCCCTGACCCACATGCTCAAGGCCCTGAGAAAAATCATCAATGACGGAGCTCATCTTGGTGATGTGATGCCGGAACTTGCCATCCTGGCCGTTATCACCCTTATCTGCCTGTTCACCGCTTCTTTTTTCTTCTCCTGGACCGAATAGAGTCAATGGTGACAACACCACAGCAGGCCAATGGTAACACCTGCAGGGTCAAGAGGCAGGCAGAATATCCGGCAGCAGGTCAAACCGGTCAAAGGGCAGGTGGGAAATGGCGGCAATCTTTGCCAAAACCGTTTCCGGATCTTTGTCTGCCGGAGGAACCACTTCAATGGTTGTTTTGAACTGCGCATCTTCAATGATAAATGACATAACTCAACTTTCGGACTTATCTTTTTGTCACTCGATGATCCAGTTTTAGAATAGCCACGCCCCCAACGGTTGGTCGGTCAGGAACAAGAACGTCGGAGGACTTTTTGCCCTGCCATGCTAAAAATCAAGAACTGCGGCCATTGGTCCTCAAACAGCTTGATTTTCGTAACGCATGGCAGGGCAAAAAGCCTGATCTCCTTTGGTTCTCAATGTTCCTGACCGACCAACCGTTGAGGGCTCTTAATCGGTTATCTCAGAAAAAACGGGATCATCGAGTGTCAGAACCACCCAGCACCGAAAGTTGAGTTATAAAATTTGCGATCCTTAAGAGTTTATTATGAATTCCTCGCCGTTTTTGTCAAGGAAAAACCCGTAGAGCAGCAT
>DATFJZ010000138.1:0-15588 GCA_035268945.1 Desulfobacteraceae bacterium
GCGGTAACACCAACGCCTTCTTTGTCAGCATAATCAAGCTCTCCCATCTGGCCGATGGCCACGATCACATAATCCGCATCAAGGACGGTGAGATCATTTTCGTCGTAGGAGGGGGAAAACCGTCCCTGTTCGTCAAACACAGCCGTGCACCGCTTGAATTCAACCCCTGCCACGGCACCGCTTTTTTCAAGGAACCTGGCAGGTCCCTGGCTGTTGACAATGGCAACTTTCTCTTCCAGGGCCTCTTCCACTTCGTAATCCCAGGCGGGCATCTCGTGGCGCTTTTCAAGGCAGACCATGGTGACATCGTCGGATCCCAGGCGCCTTGCCGTAAGGGCCACATCAACGGCAACATTTCCCCCGCCGATGACCACGACCTTTCCGCCCAGGGGCTCGGCCGTCTCCAAAGCGGCGTTCCTCAGGAAAGGAACCCCCTTGATGACATTGGCCAGATCTTCTCCGGGAACACCAAGCCCCCGGCTGCCGTGGAGACCCGTTGCCAGAAAGAGCGAGGCAAACCCGTCATTTTTCAAGGATTCCAGGGTGATATCCTCTCCAAATGCCACACTGGTTTTGATCTCAACCCCCATCCCTTCGATGACAGCAATCTCTTTGTCAAGTTCCTCTTTTGGCAGGCGGTACTGGGGAATCCCCACGGCCATCATCCCGCCCTTGACGGGGAGTTTTTCAAACACCGTGACCTGGTATCCGTTCTTTGCAAGGTAGTAAGCCGTTGTCAGCCCAGCCGGACCGGAACCCACCACTGCGATTTTTTCCTCCCGTCTTTCTTTAATTTCCGGGATGTAGGGCTCATCGCTGTTCAGATCGGTATCGGACAGGAACCGATGAAGATCCTGGATGGCCAGGGGCTGCTCCACATCTCGCCTGGTGCACTCCAGTTCACAGGGATGGTGGCACACCCGGCCGCAGACCCCTGGAAAGGGGTGTTCCTCCTTGAACAACTCAATGGCCTCCCTGTATTTCCCCTGACCCATGAGGGCGATGAACCCCTGGATACTCACATGGGCCGGACAGGTTGCCTTGCAGGGAGCAGTGGACCGTTTGGACAAGGCATAACCGCCGGGGATGGCCTGTTCATACTTTTTAAAAATCGCCTTGCGCTGATTGAGACCCTGGTTGTGCTCGTTGTCCACATCCACCGGGCACACAGTGGTGCACTCACCGCAGCTGGTGCATTTTGAAAGATCAACGTATCGTGGATTTTCCCGGACCCTTGCCGTAAAATTCCCCTGCTCTCCGGAAAGTTCCAAAAGGTCCGTGCTGGTTAACAACTCTATGTTCAAATGCCGGCCGACCTCGACCAGTTTGGGTGAAATAACTCACATGGTACAGTCGTTGGTGGGAAAGGTTTTGTCAAGTTCTGCCATCATTCCGCCCACAGCGGAATCCTTCTCCACGAGATAAACATAAAAGCCTGAATTGGCCAGATCGATGGCAGACTGCATGCCTGCAATTCCGCCGCCCACCACCATGATGGAACCGGCAGTGCTGGTTTTCACAACTGAAGTGTCAGCCATATCTCCCCCTATCCTTTTAATCGTTTCATAACACCGAGTATCTCAGGCAATTTATCCTCCCATCCCATGCACGACACATTGACACCGCCATACCCCTCCTGCTTGACGCTGGTTACCAGTTCAGAAGCCATGGAGGTGCATTCCCTGACCTTGTCTCCGGCCTTCTGGATACGTTCCACCACCGAGGATGGCATGTTGACATGGTTGATGTTCCTCGACATGTACCGTGCCATGCCAAGGGATTTTAAGAGAAGTACCGTTGGGATGATTTTCGCCCCGTTTTTTTCTGCGGCCCTGAGAAACGGCTCTGTCATGGAAAATTCGAAGAGGGGCTGGGTGACAAAGAACTTCACCCCGGCGTCGATGCGTTTCTTCATGGTATCAAGCTCTGCCTCCCTGTCCGCCCCACGAAGGCAGGTGTTCAAAAGGGCACCCTTTAAAAAAGAGGGGCTGCCATGGAGCTCCACCCCTGACATGTCGTACCCCTTTTCCAGGGAATGCACCCCTTCAAGCAATTCATCCAGGGAGATATCATAAACCGCCCTGGCCTTGTGATGATCACCGAAAGACGGGTCTTCGCCGGTGACAAACATCATGGATGTGATCTTGCTGGCATGGGCAGCCAGGATGTCCCCCTGGAGGGCCAGCCGGTTCCTGTCCCGGCATGACACCTGGACAACGGCATCCAGACCGCTCTTCTGGAGAAGAAGGGAAGCACCAAGGGAACTCATGCGCATGACGGCATTTCCCATTTCAGGCACAATAAATGCGTCAGCCACGCCTTTTACGTTGGATGCGTTCTTGACCATTGATGAAACATCGACTCCCTTGGGCGGTTCAATCTGAACCAGGCAGGAAAATTCACCAGCTTCAAACCTTTTTCTAAACTGCATAGGCACCTCGCAAAAAAGTGATCCGGTTAATCTTACATTTTCAAATATGACCAAAGATGATTTTCACCGCTCATCTCGCCTGTCCATGGAAAACTCCCTGCTGGCCGGGCTTATCAGCGACGGGGAAGGTATGGTAAATTAGAAGCAAGCTGAACAATTAAAATGTTTGTGATGCAGGGCATCATTGTCATTATCAGAAAATGGGCGCTCAATCTTAATACGATGAGGACGAAAGCAAGTAAAATACCGGCTCACAGCAACAGGTTGAACGGCCCATTTATCAAAGTCATCTGAAATATAGCTATTTTATTCCAATTACTAATTGAACAGAGATATGTTTGTCAAGAACTATTTATCAAATGAAGCAGATTTTGTCTTTGATCCTATACAAAAAAAAACCCGACATACCGGAGCATGTCGGGGTTTTTATGCGATTTTACGCGATGATGGTTCTATGGACTAATTTTTATCAAAGTACTCCCTGGTGATCTTGAAAATAACCGGACTGAGTACCAGCAGGGCAATGAGGTTGGGAACGATCATTAACCCGTTCATCATGTCCGAGAAGGTCCAGACAAAATCAAGCTTCACAATAGCACCGATAAAAATAAATATCACATAGAGGATGCGATAGGGAGTAACGCCTTTGAGGCCGAAAAGATATTCGAAACTCACCTGGCCGTAGTAACACCATGCCAGCATCGTGGAAAAGGCAAAAATGATCAGCCCGAAGCCGACAACAAAATCGCCAAGACCCGGCATGCCCATGTTAAAGGCCATCTGGGAGAGCTCTGCACCGGTCTCACCACTGGTCCAGGCACCTGTCATGATAATGAGAAGGGCTGTCAAGGTGCAGACCAGAATGGTGTCGATGAAGGGGCTGAGCCCGGCCACGATGCCCTGGCGGACAGGATCCTGGGTACGGGCGGCGGCATGGGCAATGGGAGCGCTGCCAAGCCCGGCCTCATTGGAAAAGACACCCCTTGCCACACCAAACCGCATGGCCTGGGCCACGGCTGAACCGGCAAATCCGCCGGCAGCAGCTGTTCCTGTGAAGGCGTCGGAGAAGATCAGGCCAAAGGCGGAACCGAGCTTGTCTATGTTGGCAATGATGATGATCAAGGCACCGATGACGTAAACCGCAGCCATGAGGGGAACCAGTTTTTCCGTCACTTCAGCGATCCGCTTGATTCCGCCGATGACAACGGCAAAGGTCATCCCGGCCAGAACGAGTCCTGTGACCCAGTAGGGGACGGAAAAGGCACGCTCAACGGCACGGGCAACCGAGTTGGACTGTACCATATTGCCAATACCAAAGGCGGCAATGGCGGCAAAAAGGGCAAAGAGAAATCCCAGCCATTTCCAGTTCTTGCCCATTCCGTTCTTGATGTAGTACATTGGGCCGCCCACAAAGGAACCATCGGGCATCACCTCACGGTATTTGACGGCAAGGACCGCTTCGCCGTATTTGGTGGCCATGCCGAACAGGGCGGTGACCCACATCCAGAAAACCGCGCCGGGTCCTCCAAGAAAGATGGCTGTTGCAACGCCGGCGATATTTCCCGTCCCAATGGTGGCAGAGAGAGCAGTCATCAGCGCCTGGAAAGGTGTGATCTCGCCTTCGCCCTTCTGGTCTGCCTTTTTACGGCCCTGGAATAACAGCTTGATCGCATACCCCAGCTTTGTCACGGTTTTCCATTTTGTACCAAAAGTCAGGAAAATACCTGTGCCAACCAGCAGAATTAACATAACCGGTCCCCACACGAATCCGCTGATTGCGTTAATGACGCTCATTATTGCATCCATCGCCTAATCCTCCTTGTTTCAAATCATTAAAAGTATTAAAAAAACAGCCATGCCTGATGACCCCATCCCCAGGCCCTTATTTGGAAAAAACCTGTTTCAAAAGGCATTGGGGTAATTGAAAAATTCATATTAATGGAAATGTTTCATATGTCAACACATAAAATCGCGACAATTGTTTTTGTGGCTTTTTTTCATGCAAGAGTAAAAACCAACGGCAATTCCGGTTTTTGGGTGTGGAGAGTCAAAAATCGCACTTACTGAAAATGAAACTATTTTCTGTAAAACATTAATTTCACTTTCTTTCACAACAGTCATATAGTATAGATTCTGATAGACGGTACTGACCCTTCGTGGCATGGCCGATGTTATCATCAATGCCATCAAAACCAATTGTATTCTAATGACAATCTCAATGGAGTGTAAGAACGACAATGTTTTACAAAGCTTTATATCAGCCAAAAGATACGGAGAAAATTTCTGAAAAGGCAAAAAAATTCAT
The DNA here is from genome assembly GCA_035268945.1 of Desulfobacteraceae bacterium. Lineage (GTDB taxonomy): Bacteria > Desulfobacterota > Desulfobacteria > Desulfobacterales > Desulfobacteraceae > DATFJZ01. Next base: position 4,737 of record DATFJZ010000138.1, read on the forward strand.
TGGCAAAACAATTGCTGTCCAGGATGGAGGTCAGGAAGAGACAAGGCCGGGGGTCAGTCAGGTGGTTTACATTGCAATGCCGAATTTTGGATTGATACCCAACCAGGACCTTCAAAACACCACCAGCATTCCCTACAGCAAATGGGCTGAACTCAGTGAAATCAACAAGGCTGAGCTGGAGCGGGGGGCATCAACAGAAGGCTGATTTCTTTTCACTGGATGATCCAGTTGTTAGAATAGCCCCGCCCCCACCGGTTGGTCGGTGAGGGCTCTTAATCGGTTATCCCATAAAAAACCGGTGGGTTAACGATCAAGACCTTGAAACAGGTCAGCATTCGTTGATTTTAAAGCTGTCGGCAGCGCTTATTTCAATATACGATGCGCCGTGTTTTTCTCCGAAATTACCGGCAAGAACGGTGATCAAATCCTGTGGTGAAAAGCAGTTTTCACAGGTAAGCCTGAAAATCGCCTGTCGTATGGGTTGGGAAGACGCCTCGGAACGCTGGATAAATGCTGCTTTTACCCCAAAGGAGAGGGCAAGCTCCCTCATGACCCGGCGGTCATACACCTGGGCATAGATGACATTGTCTCCCCGGTAGGCGGCAATGGACCGGATGGTGTTGCCGGACATGGAGTCGGCAACAATGGCCCGGGTGTTGAGCCGCATGGAAGCTTTCACCGCAGCCTTTGCCAGGTATGCCGTCACCTTGTTTTTGATGGTGTAGGGAACGTCGATGAAGGTGCTGCGGTCGGACTCCACCGCTTCAGCTATTTTTGCCATGGTTTTCACGGCAATGACCGGGTAATCGCCTGTGGCGGTCTCTCCAGAGAGCATAAGGGCATCTGCATGGTCAAGGCAGGCATTGGCAACGTCGGACACCTCTGCCCGGGTGGGCCGTGGGGATTCCATCATGGAATGGAGCATCTGGGTGGCAACGATGACCGGCCTGCGCCTTTCAATACATTTTTTCACCATCTCTTTTTGAACAAGGGGGATGCGCTCGGCAGGAACTTCCACGGCCAGATCACCCCTGGCGATCATGATGCCATAGGCAGAGCCGAGGATGTCATCGAGATTTTCAACCCCCTGGCTGTTCTCAATCTTGGCAATGATTTTTATCCGACTCTGTTTTTCATCGAGGATCTTCTGGACCGCCTGGACATCGGCGCTGTGACGCACAAACGAGTGGGCGATGAAATCCACCCCGTTGTCCGCGGCAAACCGGATAAACCCCTTGTCCTTTTCACTCAGGGCGGGAAGTTTCACATGGACCGACGGAATGTTGATACTCTTTTTGCCGTGGATCACCCCATCATTTTCCACAAAACAGGTGAGAAATTCCCCGTCGCTTGCCTTGACAGTCAGGGCAATGGAGCCGTCATCGATGAGAATTGAGCTGCCCACAGGAACGTCCTTGACAAAGTGAGCATAGGTAACACAGATAATATCCCCCAGGGATGTTTCCCCCGGGGCCCCCTTTATCCGGATACTATCCCCGTGAATCACCTTGAGTGGCTCGCCGGCGTTACAGGTTCGAATTTCAGGCCCCTTGGTATCGATGAGGATGGCAATATGTTCAGAAACCTCTCTGACATTCTCGATCACCTTTAACGCGTCTTCATGGGTCTGATGGGCGGTGTTCAGCCGCACCACATCCATGCCCGCCCTGTAGAGTTCCTCTATAAAAAGAGGGTCACAATTTCTGTCTGAAATGGTGGCAACGATCTTGGTCTTTCTCTGCATGGCCGTCTCTCCTTTATCCGCAGATCCCCATGATAAAATGTTCCAGCAGAACCATGGGATCCCCTGCCGACGATTTGAGTTTAACATCAATGGTGCTTAAATCCATCAGGGCATTGATCAATTGCTGCAATGAAAAATTATCTGATTTTAAAAAAAGATGGTACACAGGATAGGGATTATTAGGGTTGGAGGCAATAAAAAGATCCGTTGCCGCCTTTTTTTTTGATCCGCCGATTTCCTCCCCTGCTCCCGACTCCAGGGTAAATCCTTCGATTTTTTCTTTCAGTGCCGTATCGGCTTTGACAATTCCGGGCAATGTCTGAGTCTTGAAGCGGTTGAAGTCCATTCCCCTTGACCAGCATGGGGAAGGACCTCTTTTCTCTTTTTCGACAAACGCTTTGACAACGAGCAGTTTTCGCATCTGGTTGATCAGGGCGGCGGCTATCTGGAGGGGATGGAACCCGGCATCGGACAGGGATTTTAAATAAAAAAAGGCCTTCTGGCTGTTTTTATCGGCAACGGCATTGGTCAGTTCAAAAATTGCATCCTGTTTGGAGCGTGTCACCAGAAAGTCAACGTCCCGGGACGTTATGCGCTGCCTCTTTCCGGTATATGCAACGAGTTTTTCAAGATTGTCGGCAAATGCCGCCGGGTCAAACCCCGTCCGCTCCACCAAAAGGTTAAAGCCCTGCCCGTCAATACCCTTTTGATGCCTGGAAAGCACCTGCTCCATGGTGGTGCGCAGGACGGCAGACTGCTGCTTCTTGTCGGCCATGCGGCTGCCCGAAGGCACTGAGCAGTCAACAACAAGGCCCGTCGACTGGATCCGCCGGAAAAGGGCCTTGCGCCTATCTGCCCTGGAAGTGGTCATGATGAGGAAATGGTGCTCCGGGAACCCTCGACCCAGGGCTTTTTCAAGTTCCTCGACATCTCCGGCTGAATACCCGGGGGATTGCCGGGTATTGGGCGGAGGAAAAAGGGGGACATCTTTTACAGCCACAACGAGTTTTTCCTGCATCATCGAATAGGTTGACATACGTTCGATAACAGCGGGAAGAAAGGCCTGTTCTCCTTCCACCGCCTCGTACTCCAGCTCCCTTCTCTTTGGATGAACAAGGAAATCAAGAATTTTCACAAAGGCCTGCCGGACCAGATACCCTTCGCCGAACACGAGGAAAACAGGGGGAATCTCTTCCCTGGAAAGGGAGTTGAAATAAGCGTCAATGCCCTCGGGTTTAATTTCGGCCATATTTTTTCTTCCTGTAGAGCAGAAAAAGCATGAACAGGGCCAAGAGAGACATGATGATCCCTATCCCCTGGGACAGGGAGAGGAACTCCACAAGAAAGGTACCCCGGGTATCGCCTCGAAATATTTCCACCACGGAACGGAAGATGCCGTAGAGCAGAATATAGCTCCAGAACACCATGCCGTTAAATTTTTTCCGTTTCTGCAAAAAGAGAAGAATCAAAAAAATCAAAAGATTGGACAGCACCGAATAGAGCTGGGTGGGGTGGATGGCCATATCCAGGGGGGCCAGGGAATCGGAATTGGTAAAGGTGACGGCCCAGGGAAGGTCACAGGTTTTTCCATAACAGCAACCGGCAAAAAAGCAGCCCACCCGGCCGATGGCATGGCCGAGGGCCACGGCCGGGGCCATGATGTCTGCTGTAAACCAGAGGTTGAGCCTTTTTTTTCGCGTGTAGATCACCCCAGCCCCAAGGGCGGCGAGGAACCCGCCGTAAAAGACAAGGCCCCCGTTCCAGATTTTAAAGACATCCAGGGGATGGGCAATATAAAAGGAAGGATCCAGCAGGACATAAACCAGCCGTGCCCCGGCAATGGCCGATATGAGAATCACAAAAAAGAGATCGGAAATCTGCCTGCCGGTGTCCGAGGAGAACGGTTCCTCGTTTTTATGATTGCTGTACTGGGCTCTCAGGTCAAATTCCGCCGCATTTCTTGTGGCAAAAAAAAGGGCGGCAATAAACCCCAGTCCAACAAAGAGGCCATAGGTATAAAGGGTCACAGACCCCAATTCAAACAACACAGGATGCATAATATTCCTTAAGGGAAAAACAGAACTTGTTTTTCCTGTTTCACGGCTATAGTTCTACTTGCTTGACAACAACATAATAGATGAAAATTGCCATACCGACACAGATGGCGCTGTCTGCAATATTAAATGCAGGCCAATGCCATGCTGCAATATAGAAATCGAGAAAATCCACGACCTTTCCCAACCGGAACCTGTCGATGAGGTTGCCCACGGCACCGCCGAAGATACAGGCAAGGGCCGAAGAGAGCACCAGGTGGGTTCTGGCGGTCTGTTTGTAGAACCAGAGGATCAGGCCTGCCACCAGGGTAGAGACAAAGAGAAAGAAAAACTGCCTCACCTCTGCGGAGTGCTGGGCAAAAAGCCCGAAGGCTCCCCCGGGGTTGAGGACGTGGGTGATGTTGAATAGCCCTGTTATCACGGGTACTGTTTCGTAAACGGCGAGAAACTTGGTGACAAGGCTCTTGGTGATCTGATCAGCGGCAACAACAGAGCCGCTGATCACCCCAAGCCGAAGAAAAATCTTTGCATCGGATTTCATGGGTTTGACGGTTGTCTCTCCTCTATGATGGTCAGGGCGTTGATGCACCGCTGGCATGATCCTTCATGGGTTTTGCTTTCACCAACGGTTTCATCGTATTTCCAGCACCGCTGGCACTTCTCCCCCACAGCCTTCCTGACAACGACTTCCAGCCCCTGGACCTCCTGGCTGACAAAACCGCCCCTGCCTTCTGATGTTTCCGGGAGAACGGCGGAGGAGACAATAAAGATATCCCTGAGCTCCTCTTTCAGTCCCTGGAGGGCCTGGCGGTATTCATTGTCCGGAAGGAGGATCTCAATGCCGGCATCCAGGGGGTGACCGATGAGCTTCTCCTTTCGGGCAAGCTCCAGGGCCTTGGCAACCTCAGACCGGATGGCGATGATCTTGTCCCATTTTTCGGCAAGGCGGCTGTCCTGCCACTCGTTTTGCGCAGAGGGAAGGGTTGTCAAATGAACGCTCTCCTCTTTTTCAGGCGTTTGGGGGGTCTCCTTCCAGATCTCTTCGGCGGTAAAGGGAAGCACCGGCGCCACAAGCCGGGTTAGACGGTCCAGGATGGTGTACATCACCGTCTGGGCATCCTTTCGTTTCCTGTCTCCTGCCGGGGAGGTGTAGAGCCTGTCCTTTATGATATCCAGGTAAAAGGCAGAGAGGTCAACAATGCAGAAGTTGTGCAGTGCGTGGTAGATGGTGTGGAACTCATAGGTGTCATAGGCGTTGAGACATTTGTCCAGCACCGTGGAGGCCTTGTGAAGAATCAGCCGGTCCAGCTCTGACATGGAAGCCGGGTCGGAACTGTCCGCTGCCGGATCAAAATCGTAGAGATTGCCCAGCATGAAACGGCAGGTGTTCCGGATCCGGCGGTAGGCATCGGAGAGCTGTTTGATGATGTTGTCCGAGATCCTCACGTCATCCCTGTAATCCGCCGAAGCCACCCACAAACGGAGAATATCCGCCCCGTGCTGCTTGATGATCTTGTCCGGGGCAATGACATTGCCGATGGACTTTGACATCTTCTTGCCTTCGGAATCCACAACAAACCCGTGGGTCAGAACCGAGCGGTAGGGTGCCCTGCCCGTACTGCCCACAGCGGTGAGCAGGGAGCTGTGGAACCAGCCCCTGTGCTGGTCGCTGCCCTCGAGATAGAGGTCCGCCGGCCGGCTCAGCCCCTGGGTATCCTCCAGGACGGCCGAATGGCTCACCCCGGAATCGAACCAGACATCGAGAATATTGTGATCCTTTGTAAAGCTGCTGGAACCGCATTCTTCACACACGGCGTTTTCCGGCATCAGCTCCCCGGCCTCCCTTTCAAACCACACATCAGAGCTGTGCTCGTTGAAAAGCCGGTACACCTTGTCCACAGACTCCCGGGTGACGTAGACATGCTGGCATTTGGCGCAGTGAAACACCGGAATGGGTACCCCCCAGGAGCGCTGCCGTGACAGACACCAGTCCGGCCTGTGCTCGATCATCGAGTAGATCCTCGCCTGGCCCCAGGCTGGAATCCACTGCACCGAATCGATGGCCGAAAGGCTGTTTTTTCTCAGCCCCTTTTTGTCCATGGAGATGAACCACTGGGGCGTGGCCCGGAAGATAACCGGTTTTTTACACCGCCAGCAGTGGGGATAGGAGTGCCCCATCTCGGTCCGTTTGATCAGGGAACTGGAACGGTCCAGCTGCTCAATGATCCCCTTGTTGGCCTTTAAAATAAACTCTCCTTCAAACCCCTTGACCTCATCGGTAAAGCAGCCGTTGTCCTGGACAGGCGAATAGGGTTCAAGACCGTATTTCCGACCGGCAAGATAGTCGTCGGCACCATGGCCCGGGGCCGTGTGAACACAACCGGTGCCGGCGTCAAGGGTGACATGGTCTGCCAGCATCACAAGGGAGGTTCTTTGGTAGAGGGGATGGAAACACTCTTTGTGTTCGAGATCACCGGCCTTCAGATCCCCGAGGATGGAATAGTCTTCGATGCCAAAGGTTTCCATGATCTGTTCCACAAGATCCTTTGCCACAATGAGAGTCCCGTGCTCTTCTGTGTCAACGGCCGAGTAGGCAAAATCGGGATGCAGGCAGATGCCGAGGTTGGACGGGATCGTCCACGGGGTTGTGGTCCAGATGACAATCGAGACATTTTTCCCGTCAAGGGCGGGCAGAAGCGGGGCGAGATCATCCTTGAAGGCAAATTTAACGTAAATGGACGGTGATGTCTGGTCCTTGTACTCGATCTCGGCTTCGGCCAGGGCCGTCTGGCAGCTGCAGCACCAGTAGATGGGTTTTTTACCGAGGAACATGTCTCCGTTCAAGGCAAACTCCCCGCACTCCTTTGCGATCCTGGCCTCGTAACCGTTGTTCATGGTAAGATAGGGTTTGTCCCACTCACCCTGGACACCGAACCGCCTGAACTCCTCTTTCTGGATCTCGACAAAATTTGCCGCATATTTTCGGCAGGTCTGCCTCACCTCAACAGGGGTCATGTTTTTCTTTTTGGAACCGAGCTTCTTGTCCACATTGTGCTCAATGGGAAGCCCATGGCAGTCCCAGCCGGGAACATAGGGAGCATCATACCCCGTCATCTGTTTGGACCTGACAATGATGTCCTTGAGAATCTTGTTGATGGCATGACCCATGTGGAGATAACCATTGGCATAGGGAGGTCCGTCATGGAGAATGAAGGTCTTTCTCCCTTTGGAAGCCTGCCTGATTTTTTCATAAAGCCCTGACGATTCCCACTGCTTGAGCTGTTCAGGTTCACGATTAGCCAGATTTGCCTTCATTGCAAATTTTGTTGAAGGCAGGTTCAACGTTTTTTTGTACTCCATCTCTCTCCTCCAGGACCCAAAACCAAAATTAACTGAATATTCAATTGATGCCATAAGCCATGGACGGATTGTCCTGACGGGAAACGTCAGAGCCGAGGCAGAAAAAGACCAAGGACGTTCTCATTCCGGACAGTGCACCGATTGGGCGGTGGCGCAAAACGGTTTCCCCCTTGCTGTGACCACCCAGCTCATGACCATCATCAAATTTTATTAAAAATTCAGAATTATGTCAAAACCAGCCAAAATGTCAAGGGATATATTGCCGGTTTTACCGATTACGGCCTGACAGTCACAATGGAGCGGTGGTGCTTCTCAAAGGGTAAAACATAATCATGAACATCCACCCGGCCATACCTGCCGGCAAGTGACTTCGCCTCGTTCCCGCCCTCTTTTCCCTTCATGGCAAGCACACTGCCGTTTTCGGACACAAACGGCATGGCAAGCACGATAAAGCGATCAAGGGAGGTAAACGCCCTTGAAACAACACTATCAAAGCCCTGGGCAAACCCCTCTTTCAGGGCAAGATCCTCGCATCTCTCGTGGACCGCAGTGACCCGGGAAAGGGCTGCACTCCTGATCACATGGTTGACAAAGGAGATTCGTTTCCTGGAAGCGTCCACCATAACAACATCAAGGCCGGGATTGACAATTTTCAGGGGCAGGCCGGGAAACCCGCCTCCAGAACCGATGTCCAGCACCCGCTGATGGTCAGAGAGGTGGGCGGCCAGGGCTGCGGAATCGATAAAGTGCCTGACAGCCGCTTCAAAAGGGTCCACAATGGATGTGATATTAAATTTCCTGTTCCACTTTACCAGCTCTCTGCCGTGGAGGGCCATGAGGTCAAGCTGGGGACCATCCACCCGGACCCCCAGCTGCAAAAGCCCCGCTTCAACCGTCTCTTTCCACTTCCCCTGAAAATTCATCGGACGCCTCTTGTTTTTTTCTCCAGATATTGTAAACCATGCAGCGGAGGGGTCATGCACCAACACCACCTTGTATAAAAACCCGGATCGGCTGCCGGAGCAACACGACTTTCATATAAAAAGGCAGGCCCCCTTGCGACTTATTGCTGCTGCCCTTGTTTTTTACTTGACATGTCCGCTGGCATATTGTAAATTATTGAAATTTTTTAAACGGTTAGAACCGTTAATAAAAACGTCGAATGGTAACAAAACCAGATTTATTTATCAACATTAAATTAACCAGTGATTAAAAAGCGCTACAATTGTCATCAGCGGATGATAGGCTGTGCATTAATTTCAGTCAAAGGATTGTTTGATCATGCTTAAGGATTTAGAAAAAGTCAGAAATATCGGAATCAGTGCCCACATCGATTCGGGTAAAACCACCCTCACGGAAAGGGTTCTTTTCTACACAGACAGAATTCACAAAATTCACGAAGTCAGGGGAAAAGACGGCGCTGGAGCGCTCATGGATTCCATGGAACTGGAAAAAGAGCGCGGTATCACCATTGCATCCGCTGCCACCCATTGTGTATGGAAGGACCATGACGTAAATATCATTGACACCCCGGGCCATGTGGATTTCACCGTTGAGGTGGAACGGTCCCTCAGGGTGCTTGACGGGGTTGTGTTGATCCTATGCTCTGTTTCAGGTGTTCAGTCCCAGTCCATCACCGTGGATCAGCAGATGAAGCGCTACCAGGTACCCTGCATCGCCTTTGTCAACAAGTGTGACCGAAGCGGCGCAAACCCCCTGCGGGTTGCCAACCAGCTCAGGGAAAAACTCGGCCACAACGCCGTGCCCATGCAGCTTCCCATCGGCCTGGAAGACCGCCACGAGGGAATCGTTGACCTCATCACCATGAAAGCCTACTATTTTGAAGGGGACAATGGTGAAAAAATGGTTGAAAAAGAGATTCCTGAAGATCTTGTCGACGAAGCCGCAGAAAAACGGGAGGAAATGATCGATGCCGCATCCCTGTTTTCCGATGAGCTCACCGAGGCGATCCTCGAAGAATCGGAAATCACCGATGAGATGATAATCGATGCCGTTCGAAAGGGGACCATTGCCAGGGAGATGACCCCGGTTTTCATGGGCTCCGCTTACAAGAACAAGGCAGTACAGCCCCTGCTCAACTCGGTTATCAAGTACCTGCCCTCCCCCCTTGATATCGAGAACGAAGCCGTTGATCTTGACAACCAGGAAGAGACGGTGAGCCTGGAAAGTGATTTTAACAAACCCACTGTCTCCCTTGCCTTTAAATTAGAGGATGGTCAATACGGCCAGCTAACCTATATCCGGGTCTACCAGGGCAGCCTGAAAAAAGGAGACACCGTTATCAACACCCGGGACGGCAAAAAAATCAAGGTGGGCCGACTCATCCGCATGCACTCTTCGGAGATGGAGGATGTTGACGAGATCCCGGCCGGTCACATCGGCGCCATGTTCGGCGTAGACTGCGCATCTGGAGACACCTTTGTCTCCCAGGGCATCAATCTCTCCATGCTCTCCATGCATGTCATGGACCCTGTGATTTCCCTCTCCGTCCAGCCCGTGGACAACAAGTCCCAGATCAACATGTCCAAGGCCCTGAACCGGTTTACCAAGGAAGACCCCACCTTCAAGACCTATGTGGACAAAGAGACCAACGAAACCATTATCCAGGGCATGGGCGAGCTTCACCTGGAGGTGTATGTTGAACGAATGAAAAGGGAGTACAAGGCAGAGGTGCTTACGGGCAAACCCAGGGTTGCCTACAGGGAGACCATTACCAGAAAGGCAGACTTCAACTACACCCACAAGAAACAGACCGGTGGTTCCGGCCAGTTCGGACGGGTTTCAGGCACCATTGAGCCGTGTGAAGAGGAGTTTGAGTTTGTCAACAAGATCACCGGCGGAAGGATTCCAACCCAGTTTATCCCCTCCTGTGAAAAAGGGTTCCAGAGCTGTATGATCAAGGGGCCGAAAATGGAGTTCCCCGTCACTGGAATCAAGATCACCCTGATGGACGGTGCCTTCCACGCTGTTGATTCGTCTGAAATGGCATTCCAGGCCGCTGCCAGGGGCGGATTCCTTGAAGGATACCTCAAGGCCAGGCCTGTCATCCACGAACCCATCATGAAAGTGGTCATCGAAACCCCCAATGAATTCCAGGGTTCCTGCATGGGCCTTATCAACCAGAGACGGGGCATCATCCAGGGCTCCCAGGAAGAGGGGGTCATGTCGGTTATCGAATCCCAGGTACCCCTCTCTGAAATGTTTGGCTTCTCCACCATCCTCCGCTCAGCAACCCAGGGCAAGGCCCAGTACACAATGGAGTTCTCCTCCTACAAACAGGTTCCCCAGTCTGTTGCAGAAGAGATTGCCAAAGCAAAAGAAGAAGAGAAAAAAAAGAATTAAGGAATTTGATTTCTTATAACCGGCATGGCCGGAGCATGGTCATGGAACCGGGAGCAAAAAAATTGAAAGTTCTGCTATTGCAGCTGGTTAGCTGAACTTTAATATAAAATAAATATTAAAGAGAGGGAAACATGCTGAGAAAAGATCTCATAACAAAAAACCCTGCGGTTAAGATCATGGGAAAAGAGAATCTTCATCAGGGAAGATTTGGTGCCGTGCTTTCAAGGGCTGGTGTGGGAAAGACCCAGTTCCTCGTACAGATCGCCATCTCCAGGCTCTTGGACGAGGAAAAGGTCCTCCACGTCAGCCTGAACGACCAGATGGAAAAAAT
>DATFJZ010000139.1:0-6360 GCA_035268945.1 Desulfobacteraceae bacterium
TCTCATGGGCATGTTCAATATTGCCATGGCAACGGCTCCCCAGCTGGTGCCCACCATTGACATCAATGGAAGGAAAACACTGCTGGATCTGGGTGGCGGGCCAGGTACATATGCCATTCATTTCTGCATGGAAAACCCCGGGCTCAGGGCCATGGTGTTTGACCTTCCAACAACAAGGCCCTTTGCCGAACAAACCATTGCCAGGTTCGGGCAGGAAGACAATGTTGCGTTTGCTGGCGGTGATTTTTTAAAGGATCCCATACCCGGAACCCATGATGTGGTGTGGCTTTCCCACATCCTCCACGGGGAATCCCCCAACGACTGCCGGAAAATTGTAAACAAGGCCGTCTCCGCCCTGAACCCCGGGGGGATGATCATCATCCACGACTTTATCCTGGACAACGATAAAACCAACCCCCTGTTTCCAGCCCTGTTTTCATTGAACATGCTTCTTGGCACTCACGGTGGACAGGCGTACAGTGAAGCAGAGATCTTTTCCATGCTGGAAGATGCAGGGGCGGGGGAGATCAGGCGCACTCCCTTCAGGGGGCCCACTGATTCCGGAGTCATCACCGGCGTTGTACCCACAGGATAGTGGGCAGATCTAAGCCCGCTGATTTTCCAAAAAAATATCGATCTCATACCCATCTGATAATGATGGTTTTCCTGCCTGCCTGCCTGCCTGCCTGCCAGTCGGTCTCTTTTTTTGCAAAAAAACGGCAGGGAACCATTACCGGGTATGTTCTCATCATCTCCCCGATGCCCTTTGCCTGTATTCCGGCGGCGATCATTTTATGCTATACTTTTCCCGTTTCTTTTGATAGAAACAGAGCGCTGGGTTTTTTTCCATGACCCTTAGGCAATAGACCAAAACCAGGGAGATAAAAGATGAAATTTTACATGAAAACAGCTACCACCATGGTGGTGGTTCTTCTGTTAACACTGGTAACAACCGTCACACCTGCAAGGGCCTATGATCTGCCTTCGGTGAATTTAGGGTTTACCAGCTTTATGGACGGCGGGCCGCCGGCTGGACCTGGATTTTATTTTACCCAGTACCTGCAACTTTGGCGCTCCACCGATTTTACTGACAACAGCGGCGGGGCCGTCCTTCCCGATTTTGCCGATGAAGACCTGACGGCCTGGATCGGACTGAGCCAGTTTATTTACCAATCCAACCAGTCTTTTTTTGCAGGCGGTAAATGGGGTGTTGATGTGATCATCCCGGAGGTGGGTCTTGATATGGACTACGGCACAGGAAACGATGCCTTTCCCCAGGACAACGGCAGCGGTCTGGGGGATATCCTGGTGGGGCCTTTTCTGCAGTGGGATCCGGTCATGGGGCCTGAAGGGCCGCGGTTCATGCATCGAATTGAGCTTCAAATGATCTTTCCCACTGGAAAATACGATGAAGACAAAGAACTCAACCCCGGCAGCAATTATTTTTCCTTCAACCCCTACTGGGCCTTTACCGCATTTCTCAGCCCCCGGCTGACCTTCAGCGGACGTCTTCATTACCTGTGGAACGCCGAAAACAATGATCCTGGGAGGGCCTATCAAGAGCAAAACGCCGATGATATCCAGGCGGGCCAGGCTTTCCACGCCAATTTTGCCATGGCCTATGAAGTTCTGCCCCAGCGTTTACGGGTGGGTGTGAACGGCTATTATCTCAAGCAGCTGACACAAACCCGGATGGACGGGGATGATCTGGCAAACACCAAGGAGCAGGTGTTTGCCGCAGGACCCGGCTTTGTGTATCACTTTTCCCGGGACAACCACCTCTTTTTCAACACCTATTTTGAAACCGGCGCAGAAAACCGGCCCGAGGGCAGCCGGTTCAACCTGCGCTGGGTGCATCATTTTTAACCTCCCCCATTACCCAGGTAATTCGTGCTCTCTGTTGATCCAGGTTCGGCCGGATATCAGGGGATATCCGGCCTCCTTGGTTTTTGTCACGGAGGGATCTTCCAAGGCAGTTTGCCGTATCCGGCCTCCCTATCTTTTTGCGTGAAATTTTTTCCTTGACATATAGTTATATTGTAGCTTAAATATAATTGTATTGTGGTTTTATCTGATATGGATCCATGTAAAAGATAAGGGGAAAACAATGAGGTACGCAGAAACAGGGTTTAATCTGGAAGTTGATCTGACCCGGGGAAACATTGAGAAGGTGGCAACGGATCCACGGGAAACGGAACTTTATCTGGGGGGGCTCGGCACCAGCACCAAGATATTGTGGGACAGGGTCCCGCCGGAAGTTGAGCCCTTTTCCCCTGACAATCTTTTGATCTTTGCTGCCGGGTTGCTGTGCGGAACCCCGGCCACCGGCTGCAACCGAACCATTGTCTCGACCATCTCTCCCCAGACAGAACTGATGGCATTCTCCATGATGGGGGGCTTTTTTGCACCGGAATTGAAGTATGCCGGGTTTGATAAGATCGTGCTTTCCGGTAGATCCGATAAACTTGTATACCTTTGGATCAACAATGACCAGGTGGAGATCCGGGATGCGGCCCACTTGAAGGGCAAAGGGGCCATCGAAGCGGCAGAGATGATCCGGGAGGAGCTCAAAGAGCCCAGGGCCCAGGTGGCAGGCATCGGCCTTGCCGGGGAGAGCCGGGTCTACTACGCCTCCATCGAACAGGGGCGGTCCAGCGCCAGTCGGGGGGGCATCGGCGCCATCATGGGAGACAAGGGGGTCAAGGCCATTGCCGTCCGGGGCACAAAGGACATCAATATTGCCCGGCCGGAGCGATTTATCGAGCTGTGCGACGAAGTGCTGGCCTATATCAAGCACCGGGAAGAAAACCCCATTCCAGGGGTGATGCCCATTCTGGCAGGGCTTGGCTCCCCCCAGGAGATGAAGGTCCACGACGAGAAGTGGCACACGGAAAATTTCATGTGGGGGAACTCCAGGGAGCGCAAGAAGGGGTTCTGGAATGACGAGGTGGCAGGTGAGTGGACCAGAACCATGGAAGATGCCAGAACCCGTCTGATCAGCTGCTACAACTGCCCCATGAAATGCGGGGCGACCCTGACCATCCCCGGGCTGCCCACCTACATGATGAAGTGTTTTTCCAAGCTTACCTACACCATGGCGGCCTTTTCCGATCTGGATTTCGGACTGAAGATCGCCCAGAGGGCAACGGAGTACGGTGTGGACGGCTTTTCAGCCCCCCAGGTGATGGCCTTTGCCATCGAGCTCTACGAGGCGGGTATCCTCACGGACAAGGAGATGCCCGGCCTGCCCGTGGAGAACGAAGAGCGGTTCTACTGGCTTCTGGACCGCATCGTCCGAAGGGAGGGCATAGGGGACGTGCTTGCCAAGGGCACCTACTGGGCGGCAAAAGAGATCGGCAACGGCGCGGAGGCCTATGCCCACAACAATATCAAGAAGCACGAACAGCTCCCCTTGAAGCTCTCCATGCTCAACCCCATCTATTTTCTCATGTACAGCACCGGCGAGAAGATCAACATCACCCAGATCGAGGGACAGTTCCCCCAGATGCCATTTCCCAAGCGGGAGCAGCGGGAGGAGTTTGTCAAGGACTGGATCCAGGTGCCCCATGAGAAATTCAAGGAGTATTTTCTCAACTGGGAACTGAGGGGGGAGTATTCCATTCCTTACTATCCCACCGTGGAGATGACCTGTGACATTGTGGACTGGCAGGAGCGGATGCACTACATCGACGACGCTCTGGGGATGTGCGCCGGACTTTCCTCCTTTCCCCTCAAGCCCCCCTACCATATCCACAACTACCCGAAATTTATCGCGGCCGGCGCCGGCATCGAGATGGACGAAGAGAAGCTCACCCGGGCTGCCAAGCGATACCGTACCCTGGTGCGGGCCGTCAACATCAGAAGGGGAATGCGGCGAAAGGATGAAAAGCCTCCTGAGAACCACTGGAAAAAAAGATTTCCAGATCTGGAAAAAGAGCTCCTCGACACCTACTACGCCTACAAGGGCTGGAACCGTGACGGCATTCCCACAAAAGAGGCCCTGGAAGGGTTTGGCCTTGATTTTGTTGCCCGGGATTTTCTGGAAAGGGGAATTCTAACGGATGACGACGACCCCTTGCGCCAAGACGATGGTGCAGCAAACAAAGAGGAGGTGTGAGCCGTGAAAGGGGAAACAAAGAAGAAAACCATCAAAACCATCAGGATCGATGTCGACAAATGCAACGGCTGCCGGGCCTGCGAGGTGATATGCTCGGCCTTTCATGCTTCACCCAGGTACAGCAGCAACAATCCGGCCCGTTCGCGCATCCGGGTGATCCGGGAGCCGTTACGGGATGTGTATGTGCCGGTGTATGCCGGGGATTATGCCCCGGCCGAGTGCGCCGGCAGGGACAAGTACATCATCGACGGCAAAGAGTACGACGAGTGTGCCTTCTGCAGGGCCGCCTGTCCCTCCCGGGAGGAGTTCAAGGAGCCGGATTCCGGGCTCCCCCTGAAATGCGACATGTGCGAAAGCGATCCTCCCCTGGACGAGCCCTTGTGTGTCAAGTGGTGCCTGGCCGATGCCCTGATCTATGAAGAGAGGGAAGAGGAGGTCAGCCAGGAAGAGGAAAAGGAAGAGATGGAGACGGGTATTGAATCCCTGGCAGACAAATACGGACTGGATAACATCATGGATACCATCGCCCGCATGGCTCAAAAGAATTGATTTTATGGGCTGAGTGTCATTTGACCGGATATTGATGATCCAGTGCCATTGAGACTTGATGTGTATGATTTGGGATTTTTTTAAACACGGTGTCATAACCGGGAGGAAGGACAAAACGTGGAAACCTTAGCCCCCTTTACAGAGGTAATCGATGAGATAAAAGATGCCGGCGGAGACATCTTTAAATTGTGTTTTCAATGCGGATTGTGTGACGCTGTCTGCCCCTGGAACAGGGTGAGGGATTTCAGTATGCGAAGAATCATCCGGGAGGCGGCGTTTGGGCTCACCGAGATAGAAGGTGAGGATATCTGGCGCTGCACCAGCTGCGGCACCTGTACCCTGCAATGCCCCAGGGGGGTAAAGCAGATCGATATCGGTGTCTCCCTGCGCAGGGTTGCAACGGAATACGAGGTGTTCCCCACTTCTGTCCGTTCTGCCAGGACGGCGAGGGCCAGCCTCATCTCCGAGGGCAATCCCCTCCAGGGCGAGCGGCAGAACAGGGGGGACTGGGCAAAGGAGCAGGGGGTAAAGCCCTTTACCGAAGCGATGGAGGTGCTGTACTTTCCCGGGTGCTATCCCTGCTACGACCCGAGGATGAAGAAGGCCGCCGTTGCCACGGCCGACATTCTCAAAAAGGCCGGGGTGGATTTCGGGATCCTCGGTGAAAAGGAGAGCTGTTGCGGGGAAAGCATCCGAAAAACAGGCAGTGAAGCGGAATTCAAAACCCTGGCCCGGAAAAACATCAAGACCTTTATCGACCACGGGGTGAAACGCATCGTTGTCTCTTCTCCCCATTGCTATCACACCTTTAAAAACGAGTACCCCGAATTCATGGTCCACTTCGAGGTGGTCCACATGGTCCAGTTTATCGCTGAACTGATCCACCAGGGCCGGCTGAAACTCAACGGCGACTATCCGAAAAAGGTGACCTACCATGATCCCTGCTACCTTGGCCGGCACAACGGTATTTACGACGAGCCCAGGGATATTTTAAAGGGGATACCCGGTCTGGAACTGGTGGAGATGGCGGACAAGGGCCGGGCCAGCCTCTGCTGCGGCGGCGGCGGGGGAAGAATCTGGATGGACACGCCCAAAGAGGAGCGGTTTTCGGACCTGCGTCTGGAACAGGCCGTTGCTGCAGGAGCCGAAGAACTGGTCACCACCTGTCCTTACTGCATCACCAATTTTGAAGAGAGCCGGCTCAACCTCGAGTATGAAGCGACCATCCAGGTAAAGGAGATCACCGAAGTGATCAGCCAGGTGCTCCAGGGACAATAACCGTATTTTTGCATAAAATTGGCAAGAGTCTCTTATAGCACCCATGACCAGCGTGCGCACAACAACGTAAGTATCGCAGATGAAATAAGGTGAACAGAAATTACGTTCAGCTTATAAAATTTGCGATCCTAATATAAGCCAGAATGCAAAAGTTCATGAGGAGATGACAATTGGAAAAGACAACCCATGCAGCAGAAAAAGATCAGCAGTTTTTAACCCCCCTGGCAGACCGTAACTTTGGGGATGTCATGGTTGTAGGCGGAGGGGTCAGCGGTATCCAGGCATCCCTTGATCTTGCCGCTGCCGGCTTTAAGGTGTATCTTGTGGAAAAAGGCCCCAGCATCGGTGGAAACATGGCAAAGCTTGACAAGACCTTTCCCACCAATGACTGCTCCATGTGAATTCTGTCACCCAAA
>DATFJZ010000140.1:0-3617 GCA_035268945.1 Desulfobacteraceae bacterium
AGAACAGGGCATACCCGGCAAGACCCGCCAGGATAAAGGGTTTTCTCCCCTTTGCATCGGAAAGTCTACCCCAATAGGGCAGAAACAAGACCCGTGAAAAGGAGAAGGCCCCGAAGATCATGCCCACATAGAGCCCCGAGGCACCCAGTTCATCGGCGTAAACGGGGAGCAGGGGCACCACCATGCCCACACCGGTCACCGTTGTAAAGATCGTGAAAAAGAGAATTAAAAAGATCCCCCCGTGGGCGGACGGGATAAAACGGGTCATTTTATTCCAGGCACTCCTCTATCTGGTCGACAAAACGGCTCTTCAGGGCAAACTGCCCCTTGCGGTAACTCGCATGGGAGAGGTAGAGAAACCGTTCCGCCCTTGTCATGGCAACGTACATCAGCCGCCGCTCCTCCTGGAGGGCCTTTCTCCCCGCATCCAGGGAGCGCCAGTGGGGAAAGAGCTTCTCCTCGCATCCCACGACAAAGACCGTATCAAATTCAAGGCCCTTGGCTGAATGGATGGTCAACAGGGCCACCCCCTTTTCGCTCTCCTCCTCTTCGTCCTTGTCCTCCCGGATCAGGGCGGCCTCTTCCAGGTACTCAAAGATATCCCCCTTCTCCCTGGCGGTGAACCGCAGCTGCTCGATGTTCTCCTTCTTGGAGATCAGTTCGCCCTCGGTTTTCACCATTTTCTTCAAATGGTCTTCATAGGCCGTTTGGGAAACCACCCTGTCGATGGCGGCATCCGGGGGCAGATCCCTGACAATGTCGAGAAGGGCCAGCAGATCCGAGAGGTTTTCATGGACTTTTTTGGTCAAGACCCGCTCCTTTACCATGGTCCGTGCCGCGTCCTGGAGACTGACCCCATGGGTTTTCAGGGTACCGATCTTCTTGACCATGGCAGGGCCGATCCCCCGTTTGGGGGTGTTGATCACCCGTTCAAACGAGACATCATCCCCGGGAAACAGGGCCGCACTGAGATAGGCGTTGATGTCGAGGATCTCGGCCCTTTCGAAAAACCCCTGGGAGCCCAGCAGGCGATAGGGGATCCTGAAGGTGCGGAAGGTCTTTTCAAAGGCCAGGGAGCAGAACTTGGTGCGGTAGACCACGGCCATGTTCTCAAAGGGGATGCCCTCCCCCCGGCTGTTGAGGGCCTTGAGGCGCTTGGCCACCCACTGGGCCTCCTCCGACTCGGTGAAAAACTCGTGGATTTCCACCGTGCCTCCCCTCTTCTTGGAAAAACACTTTTTGTCCATCTTGTCCCGGTTGAAATCGATGAGCCCGTTGGCCACCTGGACAATCTCATCCGCCGACCGGTAGTTCTGCTCCAGCCGGAAGATCCTGGCATTGTCATACTTTTTGGGAAACTCGAGAAAATGGTTGATGTTGCTGCCCCGGAACCCGTAAACCGCCTGCCAGTCATCGCCCACACAGAAGAGATTGCCGTGGTCTCCCAGCAGCAGCCGAGTCAGCTCGTCCTGGAGGTTGTTGGTGTCCTGGTACTCGTCCACAAGGATGTGGGTGAAAAAATCCCGGTACACCTGCCTCACCTCCTTGTAATCCCTCAGGATATCCCGGGTTTTCAGCAGAATATTGTCAAAATCCACGCTGTTGGCGGCAAAGAGCTTCTCCTCGTATTTCTTGAAGATGTCAATGACCCGGATGGCGCCCATGCGGGGCCGGTGGTCGATGAACTTTTCAGGCTCCCCGGAGTTCTTTGCCCGGGAGATGGCCGACACCAGGTTTCCGGCGTGTTTTTTCTCAAAATTGCTCTCAACAAGCACCTCGGTGACGATCTTTTTCTGGTGGTAGGCCGAAGAGATCTGAATGGGGGGGGTGTACCCGAGAAGGTGGCAGTGCTTCTTGAATATCAGAAGCGAAGCAGAGTGGTAGGTCCTCACCCAGGGAAACCTGGCATACCCCATGCCCGTCATTTTGTACAGCCGGGACTTCATCTCCTCGGCGGCCTTGTTGGTAAAGGTGATGGCAAGGATCTTCTCCGGGTCATGACCCGATTCAATGAGGTGCAGAATCTTTGCCGTCAGCGTCCGTGTCTTGCCCGATCCTGCCCCGGCAACCACAAGGGCCGGGGAACCGGTATGATTTACAGCATCCTGCTGCTGTTCTGATAACTCCATAGTCTTGATCGTCAACGTCCTTTTTTTGTATAACCGGCATGAGCAGCGTGCTCACAACAAAGTATAAAGTCAAATTAGAAGCAGTCAGCACTTAGCACTTACCCCTTTTCGATAATCTCTTTTAAGGCGGTCTCCACCTCGGTTCTAATCTCTTCGAGTCTTGCTTCGCTTAACGCCTCAAACCGCAAAACAAGGGCCGGCTGGGTGTTGGAAGCCCTGACAAGCCCCCATCCGTCGGGATAGATGGCCCGCATGCCGTCGATGTCGATGACCTCCTGCTTCTGCTTGAATCGTCGGGTGATCGCCTCCACAACGGCAAACTTTTTGTCATCACGGCACTCAACCCTTATTTCCGGTGTGGTAAAGGTTTCCGGCAGTCCGGACAAGAGCTGGGAAACGCTCTTACCGGTTTTGGCAAGGATTTCAAGAAGCCGGCAGGTGGCGTAGAGGGCATCGTCAAACCCGAAATACCGGTCCTTGAAAAACATGTGGCCGCTCATCTCGCCGGCAAGCTCTGCCTTCTCCTCTTTCATCTTCTTCTTGATCAGCGAATGGCCGGTGCGCCACATGACCGCCCGACCTCCAAGATTTTCAATTTCATCGTACATCACCATGGAGCATTTGACCTCGGAGATGAACGCCGCGTTGGGTTTTCTTGCCAGGATCTCCCTGGCAAAAATGATCATCAGCTGATCCCCGTAAATGATTTTGCCGTTTTCATCCACCACCCCGATGCGGTCGCCGTCACCGTCATACCCCACTCCCAGATCCAGCTTTTTCTCCCGGACAAGGGCGATGAGCTCTTCCATGTTCTTTTTCACCGTGGGATCGGCTTCATGGTTGGGAAAGCTGCCGTCCATGTCGCAGTAAAGATCATGAACCCGGCATCCCAGAGCCTCCAGCACAGGCAGGGCGGTGATTCCCCCGGTGCCGTTGCCCGCATCCACACCGATGGTCAATTCTTTGTCAAGGGTGATGTTCTCCTGGATAAACGCCATATACGGTGTGGTGACATCAGAGGTTTCGAGCCTTCCGTCGCCCCGGGTAAAGGCCTTTTGCTCGATGATCCTCCGGATCTCCTGGAGCCCCTGGCTGTGAATGGAATCAAACCCGTTCATGAGCTTGAATCCGTTGTACTCCGGAGGATTGTGGCTGGCCGTCACCATGGCACCCCCCTGGGCATCCAGGTGGTGAATGGAGAAATAGAGCACCGGCGTGGGACACACACCGATATCAATGACATCGCACCCCGTTGCCGTGATCCCTTCAATCAAACGCTGTGAGTAGAGAGCAGAGCTCTTCCGGCAGTCCCTTCCAACGGTAACCCGGCGGTTCCCGTGGCGCTGGAGCAGGGTGCCGTAGGCCATGCCGATGCTGACCACATCCTCTTCTGTAAGATCTTCTCCTGCCACGCCGCGTATATCGTACTCTCGAAAAATTCCAGGGGTCATTTTTTCTCCTTTGAATTTTAAAGTCTTTTTCCAGGGC
>DATFJZ010000141.1:0-2970 GCA_035268945.1 Desulfobacteraceae bacterium
AACAGCGTAAACACCAATATCACCATGGCACGGCCAGTACCGTTCATGATCGTTTTCAGCGACCTTCCTGACAACCTGGAGAATTTCACCGTCACCGTTGCCGGATTTGACAAAAAAAATAAAAATAAAAGTTGACATCAGGCCAGACCGATGATACATTCATCGGGTTTTTCGGCGATGTAGCTCAGTTGGTTAGAGCATGCGGCTCATATCCGCAGAGTCCGGGGTTCAAATCCCTGCATCGCCACCATATAACACAATGCCGGTCTGCCTGAGTTGATTGATTCAGGAAGACCGGCTTTTTAGTTTAAGGAGCAAGAACCCATGCCAGGAGTATATGAAATCTACGTAAAAGACCATTTTTCCGCAGCCCATGCCCTGAAAGGGTACGATGGAAACTGCTCCAGGCTCCATGGCCACAACTGGATCATCGAGGCCTTCGTCCAGTGCAAAAGGCTCAATTCCATCGGCATCGGCATTGATTTCAGGGATGTGAAAGATACCTTGAAGCAGATCCTTAAAAATCTCGACCACACCAACCTCAACGAGCTTGCCGAATTTGGAACCATCAACCCCACGTCTGAGAACATTGCCCGTTTTCTCTATGAGGAACTTGGAAACCGTTTTAACACGGAACATATCAAGGTATCAAAGATCAAGGTGTGTGAAACCCCGGGCTGCGGATCGGCCTACTGGGAGGAGTAGTTGGCTCTGAACGTCTGTGAAATATTCTTCAGCCTCCAGGGGGAATCCACCTTTGCAGGCCTGCCCTGCGTCTTTGTCAGGCTTTTTGGCTGTAACCTTGCCTGCTCGTGGTGTGATACCCTTTACGCCAAAGACCAGGCCGAGGAAAGCCGTTCCATGGAGCTCGCCGCCATTCTGGAAGACATCGAGGCCTTTGGATGCTCCCTTGTTGAGATCACCGGGGGAGAACCCCTGCTTCAGCAGGAAACGACGATTCTCATCAAACAACTCGTTGAAAAGGGGTTCAAGGTCCTCCTGGAGACCAACGGCAGCCTCTCCATTGACAGGGTTCCCCAGGAGTGTGTCCGGATACTTGACATCAAATGCCCCTCCAGCAGCGAATCCCACAAGAACATGTACGCGAACCTCGAGCTGCTCACCCAAGCCGACCAGGTTAAATTTGTCATTGCCGACAGCGATGATTACCGGTTTGCCAGGCGAATAATAAAACGCCTCGGCCACATCCCCGGGGAGCACATCCATCTCTCCCCTGTTTCCGGCACAATAGCACCGGAACAGATTGCCCGGTGGATGCTCCAGGACAGGCTTGGGGCGAGGCTCTCCCTGCAGCTGCACAAAATCATCTGGAATCCTGAAAAAAGAGGGGTATAAAAAGCACCATGTCTAAAAGAGAAAAAAGGGCGGTTGTTCTTTTAAGCGGGGGGATCGACTCCACAACGGTCCTGGCCGTTGCAAAATCACAGGGGTTCACCGTCTTTGCCATGAGCTTCCGGTACGGCCAGCGCCATGTAGCTGAACTCCAGGCTGCCGAAAAAACAGCCCGGGCCCTTGGGGTTAAAGAGCACATGATCGTTGATGTGGACCTTGGACGAATCGGCGGGTCGGCGCTGACCGGCGATACAGTGATTCCCAAGCACGACTCGGTACAAGAGATTGAACAGAATGATGAGATCCCTGTTACCTATGTGCCTGCCCGGAACACGATCTTTCTCTCCTACGGCCTTGCCCTTGCCGAGGTTGTCAAGGCAGAGGCCATCTTCATCGGGGTGACAGCCGTGGATTACAGCGGCTACCCCGACTGCCGGCCCGAATATATCCACGCCTATGAAAAGATGGCAAACCTTGCCACAAAAACCGGGGTGACCAAGGAGACGAGCCTTGAAATCAAAACCCCCCTGATAACCCTCTCCAAGGCCGAGATCATCCAGCTTGGAACCCGCCTCGGTGTGGATTACGCCCTGACCCTGAGCTGCTACGACCCGGACCGGGAGGGACGATCCTGCGGCAGGTGCGACAGCTGTCTCCACCGCAAAAAAGGCTTTGCCGGGGCAGGAATGGATGACCCGACCACCTATTGTTAGGGCCTGATCATGAGACCGGCCATACTTCTTTCAGGGCTTGATTCCAACACCGGCGAGGATCCATTCATCCCCTGATCGTCTTGAAAGAATCCATGACAAAGCCGATATGTGCTTCCATTGCCCCCCTGGCACCGGGAAGGACACAACATGCTGTGCCCTTCCCGGTACCGATGCCTATTTTCCTGGTTATAAAAAAGATTGCTCTATTTCTTGACACCCCCCCCAAAAAAAGCATTTACTTATCCTTTGAAACCTGGATCATAACATTTTCCAAATCCGAATATTAGGTTTGTGTTAAGGCTTGCGATCTACATGGATTTTTCGGGTTTGCATTATATTTTTATTGACAAAAAGGAATAACTGTTTATAAACTTTCCCCCATTGATTATTGATAATTGGCAAGAGAGAGAGAGAGAGAGAGAGCTATTCAAAAGTATTAAACGGTTTTCCATGAACGCTTCAACCGAAAAAAGGGGTAACCATGAACATCGGCAGTCTTTTACCGCACCATGCACGCTATCGCCCTGATCACTTGGCCTTTGTATGCGGAGAGGAACGTTTTACCTACAAGGCATTCAACGCATACGTGAATAAACTGTCCAATGCCCTTATTGCCAGCGGCCTCGCCAAAGGGGACAAATTCACCACCATCCTGCCCAACTGCACACAACTCATGGCGGCCTATTGGGCGGCAGCAAAAACCGGACTGGTAATCGTGCCCAGCAGTACAATGCTCAACGAGGGGGGGCTGGCCACCCTGCTGACAAGTTCCGATACGGTCCTGGTCATTGCCCATGAGAGCTTTTCCGACGTTCTTGATCGCTTGAAAACAGACCTGCCGGCAATCAATCAGGATCGCTATGTGCTGGTAGGGTCCAGTGAACCGCCAGATGGATTCATCAGC